>JAOTTW010000053.1 GCA_029864235.1 Candidatus Nitrosopumilus sp. | reverse complement strand
TAACATAGAGGTGCTCCCAATAGTTGAAATCAATCTGGATAACCCAGATCAAATACAAACCATATCTGATAAAAAGAAAAAAGGTGGAGTGGATAAAACATGTCCTGCTAAACTGTCAAAAGAAAAAACAGAAGAGATGAGACAAATGTGCATAAAAGCATTCACCTCTCTAGGGCTCCTTGATTATACTAGAGTGGATTTTAGAATGGACAAAGATGAGAATCTTTACATCCTAGAATTAAATTCTATGGCAAGTCTTGGAATGGGAGGTTCATTATTTTATGCAGCACAAACTGCTGGGCATACATATGATTCACTCATCAACAAAATTCTTGATGTAGCAGTAATGAGATACTTTGGCTCATCGCAAACTATAATAGAAGTTGAGCCAGACATGACTCAGCCATTACGTGTAATTGCACGAACATACTTGAGAGGACATCTGCAAAGCTTAAAAGAAACTTTGAGAGATTTGGTGAATCTAAACACTCACGTATACAACATTGACAATGTAAACAAGATTGGCAATATTCTATCACGCAGACTAAAGCATTTGGGATTTAGTGAGCATGTTTACAAGCAATTTGACGTTGGAGATTTTCGTTATTTTAAAAATCATGATGAGTCAGAAAACGATGTTTTATTCATATCTCATATTGATACTCATTATGGACCAAACGACTTGATAAACTATTACGAGGATGATGACAAGATATTTGGTTCAGGAATAGCTGAAAGCAAAGGAGGACTAATTGTAATGCTTGGCGCATTACATGCACTTCGTTATGCAAAAAGACTTCGCAAGGTTAGATGTGCCATACTTTTAACCACTGATGATAGTTTGGGTGGAAAATTTAGCAAGGATCTAGTACAACAACATTCTAAAACATCAAGATACATCATGGGATTAAAGTCTGCCAGCAAAGATGGTGGAATAATTACAACTTGTTATGGTAGAAACGACTATCAAATTCGTTTTACTGCTCCTAACATATTCTCTGCTGATATTCATGGTATCATTCCAGTATTGGGCAAGAAGATTTCTGCAATTGAAAAATTATCAAAGGATGAAAAAGACTATCGAATAAGAACAACATCTATTACATCCGAAGGAACTCATGGACATACTCCAAACTATGCCGCCATTTCATTAATATGTAATTTCAAGACTTCACAATTAGGTGCTACGCTTGATGCAAAAATACGAAGTATTATGAAAAAACGTGAAGCAGATTCACCAAAACTAGAAGTCGCAATTAATCAAGTTCAGACTAGACCACCAGTCCTGGAAGAAGAATCAGATACTGCATTTTATGAAATGATTGAGGATTTAGCCAAAAAACATGAAATCAAAATAAAACGGCATGAACAGATGATGTCTTCAGATATCAGTAATGTCCCTCCAGAACTTCCAGCGTTGGATGGATTTGGTCCAAAAGGACACAAGTATCGCTCTACCCAAGAATACATCATTCATGACAGTATTGTTGAGCGTGCTGCATTGCTAACATCAATTATTTACAAATGTTCCCAATGATTACATTAAATCAAAATTTTGCGCTTTTTTATGGTTATATTCTACAAAGACATTGGATTGAGTATATTTCATGGCATTAGAGTATGAATTAGCAGTATTGGCCGCATTAATTGGTCTGTCTGGATTTTTTAGTGGGCTTGAGGTTGCCTTGGTGGGAACAAGTCAAGCTACAGTAGAGCGATTAGTAAAAGATAATGCAAAAGGTTCAAAATCTCTACAAAAACTAAAATCAAATCCTGGATGGATGATGTCCAGCGTAAACCTTGGAAATAATCTTGTAAATATTGGTTCTGCATCTTTGGCAACTATTGTATCCATTTCTATCTTTGGAGAAAATGGTGTGGGAATAGCAGTAGGAATTATGACTTTTCTTGTGATCATTTTTGGTGAGGTTACCCCAAAGACATACTGTAATGCAAATGCAACAAAGGTAGCACTACGATTTAGTCGAGTACTGTTGGTATTTAGTTATGTTTTCTTCCCCGCAGTCTGGATCTTGGAGAAAATCTCTCGTGCAATAATAAGGATTACTGGAAGTGATTATCTCCCACCTGCATTGACAGGAGAGGAAATCCGAGGTATTATTGATCAAGGACATAGAGATAAAGCCCTAGAAACACATGAGCGAGATTTGTTACATGGTGCATTAGAATTTAATGATAATGTGATTCGTTCGGTAATGGTTCCTAGAACAAAGATGTTTTGTCTACAAAAAAATACCTCACTTGTAGATGCCGCTGATCAAATACATCAAAGTGGGCATTCTAGAATTCCAATATATGGTAAAGATCTGGATGATATTATTGGAATTCTTCATGTGCGTGATATTTTAAAGCATCTCAAAGATGTAGAACTACAAAAAAAGAATCTTGAAGAATTGGTAAGAAAGCCAATCTATGTTTCACAGGAGAAACGGATGAGTAGTTTGCTCAAGCAAATGCAAGCAAAAAATACTCACATGGCAATAGTGGTAGATGAATTTGGTGGGGTAGAGGGAATTGTAACTCTCGAGGATCTAATTGAAGAAATTGTAGGGGAAATCTATGATGAAACTGATCCCAAAAAAACTATCTACACAATATTAGATTCTTCCACAATACTTACTGACGGTGATGTAGAAATTGACGTAATCAACGAATACTTTAAGACAAATATCTCTGGAGGTGATGATTATTCCACATTAAATGGTCTCTTACATGAAAAACTACATGATATTCCAAAACCCTCTGATGTTGTGATTTTAAATCCTTTAAAATTCACTGTTGAGGAAGTGGAAAAAAATAGACCCACAAAAATACGAATAGAAAAAATAAAATCAAAAGCGGAGGCTAAAAACTGAAAGAACAAATTGGCATAATTGCTAATAGGCTTGTTTTGGGATTTGTATTTGCATTTGTTTATCAAATTTTTGTTGGTGTGGCAACTTCACTTTTATCCTTACCCTTAACTGGAAACATACAGGATCTCATTTCTGGAATCGAACAAATTGATTCTGAACATGGATTATGGTTTATAGCTTGGTGGATAATATCCACGATAATTATTACTGCAATAGTTATTTTGATTGTAAAAAACAAAAAATATCTCTATCCTTACAAGCAAGAAAAAAACATTGACATACCTACAAAAATAACTCCAGTAACTGCAATAGTTATCGGTTCAATTATTTCATTCATGTTTTTTTTAATTGATCTGATAATTGGCTCTGTGGTTAAAATTAACACCCCTACTGATGTGCAGGCAATATATCAAGCTGCAATGAATGGTGATCTTGGACCATTTGCAATCAGTCTATTTTTCTCAATTATTGCAGGATTTGTAATTATTGGAGTAATCAGTAAGACAACTCGAGTAACCAAATTTACCAACGACGTTGATTTTACAAAAATTACTAATATTAAAAAACTCTTAAGTAAAAAATCTGATGGTGTTACAACATCATCTGATACTGTGGGGCTTCATCCTGGTGCACTAGTACATATAGGAGAAAAACTAGTAGAAAAAATTACATTTGATCAGATTGAATTTGACAAAGTAAACTTTTCTCATAAAACAATGGAGACAATAGATGAATGCCTTAACACTCATGAAAAATCTACTGTAACCTGGACTAATGTCATTGGAATACATGATGCAGATGTAATTCATAAAATTGGCGAATATTATTCCATACACGACCTTATACAATCAGATATTATGAATACTGAGCTTCGACCAAAAATAGAAAATCATGATGATTATTTTTTTATTATTTTAAAACTACCTCATATTCTATCTAACGATCTTTTGTTTATGGAACAGATTAGCCTTGTGGTCGGAAAAAATTATGTACTGTCATTTCAGGAAACCAGCGATGATGTTTTTGGCTCAATTAGAGAAAGACTTGAAAAATCTGTTGGAAAAATAAGAGAGAGAAAGAGTGATTATCTTGCTTATGCATTATCTGATGCACTAGTTGATTATTATTATGTAATATTAGAAAAAATTGGAACACAATCTGAAGAACTAGAAGAAGAATTGATGGGCAATCCATCTAACAAGACATTACAAACCATTCATACTTTAAAGCGAGAAATGGTTATGTTAAGAAAATCTATCTGGCCTACAAGAGAAGTTATTGATGGATTTGAGAGAATGCAGTCTAAGTTAATACAAGAATCTACCCGAAAATATCTTCGTGATGTATATAATCACACTGTTCAAGTGATGGATAACATTGAAGGGCTAAGAGACATGATAGGTGGAATGCTTGATACCTATCTCTCTAGTGTCAGCAATAAAATGAACGAAGTAATGAAAACCCTTACAATCATTGCCAGTATTTTTATCCCAATTACTTTTATTGCTGGGATTTATGGCACAAATTTTTCATATGTTCCTGAATTGGAATGGACTGGGAGCTACTTTGTTATGCTTGGTGTAATGGGGATAATCGCATTAGTAATGCTCTTGTGGTTTAAGAAAAAAAATTGGGTTTGAGTCTTGACCAATCTGATTTTACAACGAACATATGAAATCCTTGAAGGTACAACTAGCGATAAATTTGCTAGAGGATTTCAAATTTTTATCATGACACTAATTACGGCTAATGTCTTGATGGTAATTTTAGAGACAGAAGATTCTATAAAAAATCCCTATGGATACTTGTTTAATCCATTTGAAATTTTTTCAGTAATTGTCTTTACAATAGAATATGTTAGCCGAATTGTTGTTTGCACATTAAATCCAAACTATCAAAATTTAAGATTTGCTCGATTACGATTTGTATTTACTCCGATGATGTTAATTGATTTAGCTGCAATATTGCCTTTCTTCTTACCATTTATAATTACGGATATTAGATTCATTAGAATTATCAGACTCTTTAGACTCTTTAGACTCTTCAAATTAGCCAGATATTCTGAATCAATGCAGACACTAGGACAAGTCTTCAAATCAAAGGCAGGTGATCTGGGTGTTGCGTTTTTTGTATTGTTTATAGTTTGGATTTTTGCATCCACTCTAATGTATCATGCAGAACATGAAGCACAACCTGATTCATTTGGAAGTATTCCTTTATCCATGTGGTGGGGAATAATCACACTTACGACCATTGGATATGGAGATGTATATCCTATTACTGTTCTAGGTAAAATTATTGGAACTGGAGTTGCTGTGTTGGGAATTGCAGTATATGCGATTCCTGCAGGTATTATGGCGTCTGCTTTTACTGAAGAGCTGCGAAAAAAAAGACAAAAATCAAAGCATTGCCCTCATTGTGGTGAGGAAATATAATTGGTGAAAATTTTTGGATGTTAAACAAATAGAAAACTCATTTAGACCAACTGCAGACAAGAAATGTTTTATTGCAAAAAAAGGCATGGTCGCATCTGCATTTCCTGATGCTACAAAGGCAGGTGTTGAAATGCTCAAAAAAGGTGGTAATGCAATTGATGCGGCATGTGCCACAGCCATTAGTTTAGGTGTTTGTGAGCCTCAAGCTTCAGGCATTGGAGGCCAATCAATGGCAATTTTACATGTAAATGGCAAATCTATCGCTATTGATGGTTCAAGTCGTTCTCCTTCTCTGGCACATGCATCAATTTTCAAAAGAAAGAAAAATCGTCGTATTGGATACAAATCAACCACAATCCCTAGTACCATATCTGTGATTGGCTTTTTGCATGAAAAATATGGCAGACTAGAATGGCAAAAAATTTTAGCCCCTGCAATCCATATTGCAAAAAAGGGGTACAAAATTACCAAACTACAGCATGATTTACAAAATAGAGAACTTGAAAGTTTTCTCTCTATCAAATCAAAGTCTGGTGCAAAATATTTTCTTAAAGATGGAATAGTCCCTTTTGATGTAGGTGATAGATTCATTCAAGATGATCTAGCACAAACATTAACCACAATATCTGATTATGGTTTTAGAAGTTTCTATCATGGACAAATTGCCAAAATAATTGATAAGGATATGCAAAAAAATCACGGTTTGATTCGTGAGGATGATTTAGCATACATTCCTGAGCCCATTGAGAGAAAACCAATAAGCAGAAAGTATCGTCAAGTTTCAGTTGTAACTTTACCTCCTCCGGCTGCAGGTAGAACATTACTGCTTACACTTATGATGCTTAATCACTTGCCATCCAAGTTTCTACGTAGCTCAAAACCAAGTTCCTATCACTTTGTCGCTGAGACATTTAGAAAAGCATTTTTGCATCGATTACAGAGACCATTTAATCCACACACATATGATCAAATCCAAGATAAATTACACCTCAGAAGATCATTTGCAAAACAGATGGCTGATTCTATTCATAATTCAATGGATGCTACTTTGCCTATGGTTGATCCTGATTTTGGAGGCGAAGACACCACACATCTTTCAACTATGGATGATGAGGGAAATGCAGTAGGGATTACCCAGTCAATTGAACTTGCATATGGTTCAAAAACTGCAGCTGAAGGTCTAGGATTTCTTTACAATAATTACATGTCTGCATTTGAATTTACCACTCCAAATCATCCATACTATATTAGGCCCAATGCAGTTCCTTGGACTTCAGTTTCTCCTGCTCTTGTCTTTACCAACAAAAAACTTTGGATGGTAGTTGGAAGTCCTGGTAGTCAGAGAATTTTTTCTACAATAACCCAATTTCTTTCAAGAATAATCGATGGTAATCTTCCAATGAATGAGGCAATTAAAAGACCTAGATTTCATTGTTCTATAGGGGGTAATGTTAGCATTGAAGACGGTGGCTTTAGTGATAAAATAATTGACTATCTCAAAGAAATGGGGTATGACATTTCTGTCAAAGAGAGATACTCCTTTTATCATGGTGCAATTCATGCAGTAATGAAACTACAAACCCAGATAGGTTTTCATGGTGTTGCCGAAGTTAGACGTGATGGAACAGCAGAAGGATTGAATTGACAAAACTACCTGTTTTACTATCTATCCCACATGGCGGAACACAAAAACCAACAGAACTTGATGAACATCTATGTATTACTGACAAAGATTTGTTTGATGATTCAGATCCCTTTGTAATTGAAATATATGATTTAGGTGATAAAGTAGAACGTGTAATTAAAAGTAATGTTGCAAGAGCTTTTGTTGATCTGAACAGATCATTGCAAGATCTCCCTCCTGAAAATCCTGATGGGCTGGTAAAAAGTTCAACATGTTATCAAAAACCAATTTACATTAAAGGAAGAGAACCTGATGATTCTCTAAGAAATATTTTAATTGAAATGTATTACAAACCATATCATAGATCTATTCAAAAAAGTATTCATGATCTAAACTTACAACTGTGTTTGGATTGTCATTCTATGGCATCTGTTGCACCTGACATTTCTCCTGATGGAAATAAAAAGAAAAGACCAAAGTTTTGTTTATCTAATAATGATGGAAAAACATCTTCACAAGAAATGATTGAATTGTTGGCTTTATGTATATCAAAATCATACCACATTGACAGAAATGAAATTTCATTAAATGATCCTTTTCGTGGTGGTTATATTACCAAAACCTACGGGAACAATCCTGTTCCTTGGATTCAAGTTGAAATGAACAGAGAATTGTACTTGTCCGAGCCTTGGTTTGATATTGACACTCTATCTACAGATCCAAACCATCTTCAGAAATTAAACAAACAATTTGAAAACTGTTTGAATCTCTTTTTTTCCAAAATTTAGGAATTGGCAAAAATAATAATCTAAATTAAAAAACTGTTTATCAAATATTGTCGCTCTAGTATTGCTTAAATGTTCAAATGAATGCTGTCCTGAATTTAAGATAAAAATTAAGCAAAATTATTACTAGTTTTTTATTAATTATTTTTTTGTTATGTGTTTTTGGACAATTTCGTGTCCAAAAGAAATTAAGATTTTACAAGATTCGTGAGATTCCATATCTCTTATCTTATCGCACACTGTACATTTTCTAAAGGATATTCTTTTACAAAACGTGCAACTTGAGATGGGAACTAGTGGTCCATCACAATTTGTACATGCCAAAAATACCTTCTCTAAAATCTTGCTTTTTTCTTTCAAATTAATATTCACTATGGTCTTACTGTGCATATTTTTTGTAGATTCTAGCGTTACTGTCATTGGTTTTTTGATGAAACTCATTTTTCTTAACATGTTCGTTGAATTGATTTTGGGCTTTGTTATTTACAAATAACTTCAAATTTGTGGCATGCCTTTTTTTTATTTCAAATTAGTGATCTTTAAATTCACATATCTTTGATTTTGGATGATATTCTGTTGAAAATTTCTTTTATAATAATTGCAGTGATGTTTGGAATATCACTAACATTCACTATTGTTGGACTAGTTACTTTTGATCTTAGTGTAAATGAAATAAAAAAATTACTGGGTTCACGAAATGAGGGATTTGCATTTAATATGATACAGGGCTTGGATAAACATATAGAAAATAGAATATTTGATTTTCAACAATTATCAAATCTTAATCTTGTTCATATGGCATTAATTAATTCAAATGAGAAATTTGAAAAAATTCAAGATATTAAAGCATATTTGAGTATCAAAGAGAATGAAATAGAATTTATCGATACAGATCCATTTATTGAGAATGTGGCAGATGATGTTCTAACTGAAGAACTTTTACAAACAATAGAATTTTATCATGATGAATACGATTATGATGTTGTAGAGGAACTATTTGTAACAAACGCATATGGTGCAAACGTTGCATTGGGTTCTGGCACATCTGATTATTCTCAAAGTGATGAGGAATGGTGGGAAATTGCAAAAAATTCAGGCAAATATATGGGGAAAATTCATTTTGATGAAAACTATGATAGCTACTCAATTGATTTTGCTTTTAGAATAAATGATATTAACGAAGATTTTATTGGTGTACTGCGCGTAGTGCTTACCCTTGATGACATTATAAGCAATTTTGTTGAGGAAGCAGACATTATTACAATCCCCGGACGAAGTGTTTTGTTGCTAGATGACAAAGGAAATCCAATTTATTCTCATGATAAAATTTTTGTATCTGAATCTCCCATCCCTTATTTTCAAAATTTAGTACAAGGAAAAGATGTGGGATTTTTTGAACTAGATGACGCAATGGATGATTTCCGTCTAATATCTTATGCAAAATCGACTGGATATAGATCATTTGAAGGCTTTGATTGGATAGTTGTAGTAGAACAGGATAGTTCTTCACTAATACAAGAATTCATAGATTTACGTAATTCAATTTTACTAGTATCGATTTTAGGAATGATTGCCTCAGTTATTGGAGGATTTTTTATTTCTAGTACTGTTTCGTCTCCCTTGAGACGACTATCAAAAATTGCAAATTCTATATCACAAGGAAATTTTGATATCAAAATTAGAAAAAGTAGGATTGATGAAATTGCCACAATCGCTAGTTCGTTTGAAGAAATGGAAAATAATCTTAAAAAATTAATTGAAACAGAAAAACAACTAGCAGAAGCTCATGTCAAAATTAAAAATGAGAGATTAACTGCAATTGGTGAACTTGCTGCAAGTATGGCACATGATCTGAAAAATCCTCTTGCAACAATAAAAAGTTCGGCAGAAATTTTACAAAAAAATGCTAAACATGACAATGAATTAAGCAAGGTAGTAAACAGAATGAATCGTGCTATTGATCGAATGTCTCATCAAATCAATGACGTATTAAATTATGTACGTATAACTCCTCTAGAATTAAAATCAATTAAGATAAGTGAACTGTTACAACTAGCAAAAAATTCTTTGGAAATTCCAGATAATATTTCAGTATCAATTCCAGATTCTGATATTCAAATAAAATGTGATATTAGAAAGTTAGAAATTGTTTTTATAAATTTATTATTAAACTCAATTCAGGCTATTGGAAAAAATAAAGGCAAAATAGAATGCAGGATAGAAAAAAAAGATTCTACTGCAACAATTGAAATTCATGATTCTGGTTCCGGTATACCTGGTGACATTTTTTCAAGAATCTTTGAACCTCTAGTTACATCTAAACAACATGGAACAGGGTTAGGTTTGTCTACATGTAAAAACATTATAGAGCAACATAATGGAAAGATTTCTGCATACAACAATCCTACTCGATTTATTATTATTTTGCCGATTTCCTTAGACTAATAATTTCTTCAGAAGGTTTAATCATGTCTTATCATGGAGTCTTGGCATGTCTACAGGGAAAACAGTCCTTCTGGTAGATGATGATATTGATCTCTTGGAGAATACTGCCTATATGATAAAGAGTATGGGATATGATGTAGTTACTGCTGAAGATGGTCAAGATGCTTTTTTGAAATATAAAGACATCCATCCCGATTTGACAATTATGGACGTAAAGATGCCTAAAATGGATGGATTTGACTCTTTTTTCAAAATGAAGCAGTTTGATCCAGAGGCAAAGGTTGTTCTCATTACGGCCTTTTCTATTGATGAGAAAAAGCATCTAAAGGCAAAAAGTATGTCTTTAATCACAACTATGGCCAAACCATATTCATTTGAACAACTTGAAGAAATTGTTACAAAATATGCCTAAATCACATGCCTTCTAACTTCTTTAGTTTGTTGAAGCGGTTACTGTAAAATGCCATGGCTTCATTTACAAAATCATAATACCATTTTTTTAGTTGTATGTCTTCTTGAATAACCTTTTTCCATTTTTTTATCTCTAATGATGAACGTTTACCTGACGTTCTAAATTTGGCAGGAACAAGTAAGTTTGTATAAAACCAAATTGATATCTGATTTGCCAATTCTATCTCCTCTATCTGTTCAAAATTATTCTGATACTTTACATTCAGATATGTCATTAGCTCATACACTGGAAAATTCGAAATCTTAGATATCTGTATGTTATCCATAAACAAACCTCCTGCTAAATTTTTTAATCGATAAATTTCATTTCCTATATTTGATTTAAGATATTCCCATTTTCCAAACACCAGAGGTAATACTTTGGCATATTTTTCTGCCATGGAATCTATTTGCTTGTATGAAAGGTCTAATACATCCAAGCAATACAAAATACCATGCAATGATAATCTATATTGATCAGCAGGCGCCTTTGCATAGTTTTTTCCATCTTTTACTACTAATCCA
>JAOTTW010000055.1 GCA_029864235.1 Candidatus Nitrosopumilus sp. | reverse complement strand
ATAGAAATGCAGAAAATTTGCAAAAAAAAATGCAAGAGATAAATGAAGAAAAAAATCGAGTCCGAAAAACTCCAACTATTGATCAAGTAACAGATTGGGTAAAAGAGGCAAAAAATCTTCCTAGAGTAATAGAATATTAACCTCTACTTTTTTTATTTTTTCTAATTTCATTAAAAATTGTTTATACTTGTTTATTGAAAAAATTTCAATAAACAATAGAAATTTGAATTTATATACTTTAATTAGAAAAGATTCTTTAATGATATGTCCGTTAGTTGACTTGTGATGGGGGTGATAGATTGGCAGTAAAACTAGTTGAACTTATGGGTACTTCAAGTAAAAGTTGGGATGATGCAGTTGAAGAAGCAGTTGCAAAAGCTAGCGAATCAATTAGAGGTATTCATGGAGTGGATATTCTTGGCTTCAAGGCAAAGATTGAAAATGGAAAAATAATTCAATATAGAGCAGATGTTAAAATTGCATTTGTTATAGAATAGATTTATTCCTCTTTTATCTTTTTTAAAGTTAAATTCGTTATGTAAAATCAAATATTTTTTTAATTTCTGAATTTTTTGATGAATTAAAATATTAAAATTATATTTAGTTTCTTACCCTCAAATAAGACTTTTAGGTCAAAGAGAATTGAATAATTCCATGGAAATCTATGAGAAGCTCGGAGAATTTTTTTTAGGCAAGCAATACGATATATCAAAAAAACAGGAAGAAGAATTCCCTTTACTTTATGATGCTAAGAACCTAACAACACATGCCGTTTGCGTAGGTATGACTGGTAGTGGCAAAACTGGTCTTTGTGTAACTTTGATTGAAGAGGCAATACTTGATCGTATTCCTACAATTATAATTGATCCAAAAGGAGATTTAGGTAATCTCCTTCTTACATTTCCAGATCTTCTCCCTGAAAATTTTCGTCCATGGATTAACGAAGATGATGCACGACGAAAAAAACTAGATCCTGATGATTTTGCTGAAAAGCAAGCACAGATATGGAAAAATGGATTGACCAGTTACAGTCAGAGTCCAGAAAGAATTCGGAATTTAAAAGATGCTGCTGATTTTGTAATTTATACTCCAGGCAGCGAGATGGGAGTTCCAGTTTCAATTTTATCTTCTTTTTCATCTCCTTCTGAGGAGATTCTAAAAGAACCTGACCTTTTTCGAGATAGGATTTCTACTACTGCAACTAGCCTTTTGGGGTTTTTGGGTGTTAGCGCTGATCCAATCCAAAGCCGTGAACATATTTTGCTTTCCACATTATTTGATCATTTATGGCGTCAAGGAATTCAGGTAGACCTTGAAACAATAATACAATCAATTCAGAATCCACCTTTCCAAAAAGTGGGGTTTATGCAAATTGAGACATTCTTTCCAGAAAAAGAACGATTCAAATTTGCAATGCAGATAAATAATTTACTTGCCGCGCCCGGATTCCAGGGTTGGCTTAAGGGTCCGCCACTTGATATTGATCAGATTCTCTATACTCCAGAAGGAAAACCTCGTGTAGCGATTTTTTCGATTGCACATCTTACTGAAACAGAACGCATGTTTTTTGTCTCACTGTTACTCAACCAAATTCTTAGTTGGATGCGTACACGTTCTGGAACTAATAGCCTACGAACACTGATCTATATGGATGAGATTTTTGGATACATACCACCTGTTTCTCAACCCCCATCAAAAAAACCATTGTTAACCTTACTTAAACAGGCAAGAGCATATGGCGTAGGACTAGTACTGGCAACTCAGAATCCTGCTGATTTAGACTACAAAGGACTATCAAACACAGGTACTTGGTTTATTGGACGACTCCAAACCGAAAGAGACAAAGCAAGAATCCTTGATGGATTAGAAGGGATTTCAAGTGGTTCAGGTTTTGACAGGAAGAATATTGATAAAATCATCTCTAGTCTTGATAAAAGAGTTTTTTTACTTCATAATGTACATGAAAAAGGTCCTGTTATTTTTCATTCAAGGTGGGCAATGTCTTATCTTCGTGGACCATTGACTAGAAACCAAATTAAAATTCTAATGCAGGATAAAAAAAATATTGCCTCTTTGGATACTCCGATGACTTCCTACATTAGTCAACAAAAAGCAAAAAAACACATTGAAACGACAGAATTTACTTCTCCTCCTATAATTCCTCCAAACATTCCTCAGTTTTTCATATATTCAAAGGATTCTTTACAGAATTTTCAAGCAACTCTTGTTGGAATTGCTAAAGTTCATTATGTAAACCCAAAAACAAAGAAAAAAGTTCACACTGAGAAAATTTGTTTATCTGTTTATTTAGATAATGATGTGTCAGATGTAGATTGGGAAGACGCAGAAGAAGTCATAATGGAAGGAAAGAATCTCAAAAAAAGGCCTCCCAACCAAGGTATGTTTACGCCTATTCCAAATCAAGCGACTAAAGCAAGGAGTTATTCTAAATGGAAAAAAGAGTTCCATAACTATCTTTATAGAACAAAAGGAATTGATTTTTTTGAAAGTAAGAATTTCAAAATGATCTCAAATCCGTTAGAAAGTGAACGTGATTTTCGTATAAGACTTAGTGATACAGCAAGAGAAATCCGTGATAACGAAGCAGAAAAACTACGAAAAAAATACAAAATAAAAACAGAGGTACTAGGTGAACAACTCCGAAAAGCTAAACAAAAAATAGAAAAAGAAAAGGAACAATCCAAGGGACGAAAACTGCAGACTGCAATATCTATAGGCGCATCATTGTTGTCTGCCTTTTCCGGAGGAGGTAAACTCAACATGTCAACTCTAAGCAGAGCTACAACTGCGGTCAGCAATGTTGCACGTCAGGGCAAGGAATATGGAGATATCAATCGTGCAGGAGAAACAGCAGAAGCAATTACTGCAAAAATTAATGCCCTTAATGGTGAACTTCAAGAAGAAATAGATCGTCTTAAGGAACGATATGATCCACTTTCAGAAGTGCTCACATTAAATGAGATAAAACCTAGAAGGTCTGATATTGATATTAAAACACTTGCCTTGGTTTGGATGGCAGAATAAAGAGAAAACTACTTGCAATAAACAAGATATTTCATAACCCGTCAATCTTGATTTGTGTGATTTAAACAATTTGATAAGAATCCTTTATCTATGATATGAGACTATAGATGTCATGGGATTTCTAGACAAAATAAAAGAGAAAGCTGAAGATTCTGTCAAAGAAGGTATTGAAAAAGGAAAAGAAGGATTAGAAGAAGCTGTCGAAAAAGGAACTGATCTTGGTAAGAAGGGATTTGAAAAGGCAAAGGATACTACAGAAAAAGGAATTGATAAAGCTAAATTAGACTAGATATTTTTTCAATTTCATTCTTTTTTATGATATTTTAAAAAATCGTGTATTCTTTTATGAAAATCTATTCTTCAGATTCTTCATATTCTTCATCTTGTTCATAACCTTCTTTTAGATCAAGCTGATGTGCTTCTTCTTTCATCTCTTCGTGTTCTGCTTTTTTCAATTCCTTTTCTTTCTCGTTATTATTTTTCTTCGACATATACAAAATAACAGATAAAGTTCCATATTAGATGATATATGATTTTCAAATATGATAAAAACCACAACACAATTCTAGTCTGTACACTTTCTTGATTCATGTCTCTTAACAGAAGGGTACAAAATTCAATCCTTCATGAAATCGCTAGATGGAAAAACATTATCACAAACAAAAGTGATCTTAGTCCAATACAGAAAGGAAAAGGATGGAATTATGTTAACGAATCAGATTGGAGATACGGACATTTTATTGGCATGATAGAAGGGCTAGCTATTTTATATCATCACGTAACTCATCATAGACAGATAACTTCAGAGGAATTAAAAGAAATTGAAAGTTTTATAATGGAAAACACAAAAAATCTACGCAATGATTTCTATGAAAACAAAATAATGTAAATATCTGCTCTAGAATACACAATATATAGAATTTCAAAAATAAAATCGGATAGTTTTACAATCTTAAATTATTTGATTATTAAAACTGGACATTTAGCTGATTGACTAACTGCGTTACTTACACTACCTAAGAAAAATCGGTTAAATCCTGTCTGACCGTGAGAGCCAATCACAATTAGATTAATCTTTTTAGATTTAGCAAAGTCAACAATCTGCTTTGAGATAGATCTTGTCTCAAGAACATTGACAGAAAGCAAAACCTCTGATTCTTTTGCCTTCTTTTCTAATTTTGAGAGAAAATCCATTGCATATTTCTTGGCATCTTTGATTATTTGCTTGTTCACTCTTTTATCCACATACCATGCACCGAGGTTTTCTTTTTCCAAACACGTCAGAACACTGATTTTGGCGTCATGTTTTTTTGCTATGTCTAGTGCAGCGTTAAATGCCTTAACTGAAAAAGTTGAACCATCAAAAGGAACTAAAATGTTTGTTATTGTCATATCTTACTTTACCACCATTACAGGAATATTTGACTTGTGTGCTACATCATTTGCAACGCTTCCTAAAATCATCTTGTTAAGACCTGTTCTCCCATGAGAGCCAATCACAATAAGATCAAATTTGTTAGAATTTACATATTTTATAATTGCCTTTGATACTGAAGGATTTTGCAAAATTTTCAATGAAATACTAATGTCTTTCTTCTTTGCAGCAGTTTCAAGTACTGCAAATAATTTTTTGAGGACTTTGTTATGTTTTTGCAATATCTCTTTGTTAAATTTCATTGAAAAACCGATAGATGGTTGATATATTCCGGTTACAACAGTAAGTAAGGTAATCTTGGTTTTGTTTGGCTCTCCAATTTCTAAAGCACTCTTAAAAGCTCTATTTGAAAACCCTGAAGAGTCGTATGCAACTAGTATATTTTTTAAATCCACCAATTCTTAAACTAAATCTACTTCTATTAATTCCTAGCATGTGCTAATCATGCATCTTTGAGATATTTTCTTTTCATGTTATTGAAAAAATATCCGTCCTATTTCATGGTCTAAAAACCATATACTGAAATTTTATTACTTTTGCAATTAACCCCTCCTTTCTTGATATGATTCTATTCAATTGAAATTTCTTCATTATTTTCAGAACCACAATGAGGGCAGTTGTGTTTTATGGTCATTCCACCTGATAGAGAAAACACATTGGAGCAATTTGTACACACTCTGAGATCTGATATTTTTACCATATCTGGAGTTGTATATCATTGATAAAAGTGTAAAATATACTAGTTGATAATCATTTCAGTTTAGATTCTGAGAAAGTTTAAAAGATGCAAAAACATCTAAAGACCGTGTCAGAAAAGAAACCCACATGTCCTTATTGTGAATCAATTTTTGAGAATAACCAAGATTTATCCAAACACATCGATAGAATACATGGAGATTCTGGAATTCTTGAAGGTAGTAGAAAAAACAGTTAACCTAATTTTTCTAGATTCTTTTAATACCTGTTTTTATAATTAATTATATGATGACTTCAGATAAACCCCCATAATACATTTTCAATTTATTGTAGAACTTGGTTTGCCCAATTTTCAAATTCCAAGTCATGTGTAACTCCACGTTCTAGTGTAATTGAATGATATTTTGTAAATCCTGGCATTTTTTGGATGTTATTAGAATCTGCATCATCTCTATATTTGATAACTTTGGAAATTCTTTTTAGAGGTGTGATTTTTTATATTCCTGCTAACTGCTGTGTTTATTTCCCCATTCAAAACGAATCTATTTCTTTTAAAATTTCAATATTTCTTTTGATCTTGTATGCAATTCTTTCTGAATAAAAGTACAGAAATCTTTTTAGATTATAATTCAATTGAATTTGTAATATCCAGAAGCAGGTTCACATGATGTTTGACGGGTGGGTCGAACAAGAGATCGTCCTGCTTCTTAATTGTATTTATTGTCTTTTTTGACTAAAAAGGAATACGAAGAAATTATTAGATTAATTGGCACTAATGATTAAAATCTTTATTGCACTCGTACTCCCAACTGCTCATAACTTGGATTGTTCTCTAGTTGATTTAATATAATGCATTTATTCTCACAAAAATGATTTTTTATGTATTTGAGAATGAGGCTTACTACAAAATATTGTTTGATACACCGAGTGTTTGTCCTATAGATCCTCTTGGTAATTTTTAGCCATTTGACTAATCATTTTACGGTATGTGTCTGCATACACTTTATTTTTTGAAATCTCTTCCTCGTTTTTGTTTTGTATTTGATTTTGAGTAACTTGATGACTCATAGTTACTTTTCTGAAAAAAATGGAAAAAAGGATAACATTTGAAAAATTGACCTTTTACCAATACAATGTTTAACTAAAATCTAATCTCTGTTCTAGATATTGCAATTCCAAGATTTTCCTCACTCTAGTTTTTTATTAAAGTAAATTTTAAAATCATTAGAAATGGGACTTCTTTACACTAAATTTTACATAGATTTTGAACCTAGCGAATGGAAACAAATCTCTACAACGCCTATAATTTTTCAAGCCCTAGATGATAATACTGTCCTTGATATTGAGGATACTTCACAAAATACATATAAACTCAAATTCAAGAAAGGTGGAAAATTACAAATGTTCAGGGTTGTAGGAAAATTCCGTTTAACTTGGAAAGATGAGGATGTTTACTAACCTTATATGTTTTGAAAAAATAATAATGGGTTAAAATTCTTGTTGTTTGATGTCATTAAGAGAACAAACCCGACAAATTTTGAATGATTTTGAAAATACCTCCTCTGAAAAAATCACTGATGCTCTAGATGAAATCAAAAATCAGTTTCAAAGTGATTTGACAAGAGAATATCTTCAAGGAAAAATTAATGAAATTGCTAATGTGTCTACTGAGACTGACAAGAAGAAACTCTGTAAAAATCTCATACCATACTTGGACTGGTATTTACAGGGAACCTAATCTGTAAAATAATTAATTTTTTCTTGTGCTAATTTAATGATATTTATGTCGTCTTTTACAACGGATAGATCTCCCCCCAATTTCATAAAATACTCATATCCCGTATCCTGAGCTTTTTTGATGTCTGATTCATAACATGCAAGCGCCTTTTGAAAAAATGAGATGTCTTTTATCAAAGCATCTATGGGTTCACTTTCAGATAAACAGTCTCTGATATTCTTTATGATCTCGTCAATTTTTGGAACTGTCTTCATTGCTTCTTGTTGAAGAACGGATGCAAACATTGCAGTTGAATCCTTTAGCTCTGGACTATTTCCAATCGTTTTTAATCTTTTTTTATAATGATTTAGTGATTTTAGGATGATTTCATATCCGCCTTCATCTTTTAAAAAAATACCTCCAATCCAATTTTTTTTGGACAATTTCTAAACTTAAAATTTAACATTATTATAATTTCTGACTTTTTGGCATTAGTATGATTTCTACTTTTTACTAATATATGATGAGCATGTAATAAAATTATGAACATGACAAATGATTATGGGATGAATCCTTTGTTTGCAAGTACCCTAACTGTAACAAAGAGTTGCTTTACTATGGAAAAATTTCCATATATGTTCATGATATGACATAAAGAGGTTCTATTTTATAAGGCATGTAAATTTGTCACCCCTGTTGAAAAATTCAAAAAATTACTTTCTAGTTCCTAGATTTTTAAAAAAGTTCAAATTATTCATTTTGAATCATAATTTTCTTGAATTGTTGGCTGATTCCTATTGATCAAGTATAGTAAAATTCCTGCCATTATGACTCCTATTCCCATCAATCCAACAAAAGTTCCTATGTGCTTTATAGATCTTAATGCAGAATCCAAATCAGAACTACTCTGAATTGAATAAAATGTTGTTAATCCTGAAATAAACATCATCATGCCTGAAATAATTATTGCCGACCCACTTTTCATATCATTCTTAATTGGTCGCATCTAATTAAATTCAAATTTTTTCAAATTTTTTACTGTTTTAGTATGGTTTGTAGTTT
This sequence comes from Candidatus Nitrosopumilus sp., assembly GCA_029864235.1. Taxonomy (GTDB): domain Archaea; phylum Thermoproteota; class Nitrososphaeria; order Nitrososphaerales; family Nitrosopumilaceae; genus HKST03. The sequence continues at coordinate 3,030 of JAOTTW010000055.1, read as the reverse complement.
ATTTAAAATCGTAACCCATTTTAGGTAATGCTTCATAGGGTATTTGTGAATTCTGTGTTCCTATTTCTAATAATTTCTGGACTCTTTACATTCTCTATGGCAGGTATGGTGTTTGCACAATCAAGTTATGATATCAATATTCCTGCAGGTGCTGCTAGTCCTGATGCCCCCTATTTCTGGCAAAGTGAAAAAGATGGCAGAACTGATGGAATTATTGAGATAAATATTGATGATACTGTTGTTTGGAAAAATGCCGATACTGCTGCACATACTGTATCTTCTGGAACTCCTACCGAGGGACCTGATGAAATTTTTGATAGTGGCTTATTTGCTCCCGGAAAATCATTTCCACACACATTTGCTGCAAAAGGTAACTATCCATACTTTTGTATAGTTCACCCATGGATGACTGGAACTGTAATTGTAACCGAAGGGTTTCAAATTATTCCAAAAGTTGGAAATGATATTGGCGATGGTTTGACTACTTTTGATGTGGAGTATGATTTCAATAGAGTTCTATCTTCTGCCATCATTAATGAAGAAAAAAAATCAATCACTTTTGAAATAATTGGAAACGCAAAATCCGATGATCATAATTTGACACTGAAATTGCCTTCTGCGTTGATTGATGGTCCGTTTGCAATCTGGGTTGATGGAAAAAAGATTTCGGATTTTGAATCAGTTAAAGATAACGATATTAGTATTGTGGATATCTCATTGACGAAGGATTCAAAATTGATCACTATTGTTGGAACCTCTGTAATTCCTGAATTTGGTGTGATGACAATGGTTATTTTAGGAGTTGCAATTATTAGTATTTTGATTGTTGGACAAAGACTACAAATTCCTAATAGATTCTAGTTTAATCCAAATTAGTATTAATGAAAAACTATGATTGTTTTTAATTGGTAAGTAAATTACGTAATCTAGTTTGATTAAGTATTGCTTTGTGAATGATTTTTTTAGATTTGATCCAATGAATATGATTCCTTTATGGTTCTAAATCTTTTCTAAAAGATAATCTACTTTGAAAATTGACTTGATCCTTGTAGTATTTTTTGCATTCTTTTTATATTTTAAATAATTTTGATCATTTGTTAGATCATTTAAACTTAGTATCTTGCCTAAAAAATATACAACCTGTCTATTTGAGATTATCGTGTTTTGGAATTCTTGAGGTTTTTCAAAAATTAGTACTATCCAATCACATTGTTAATTTTTTAATGAATTTAGGATTTTGGGATTCTAGAATGAATTATTGGATTTAGCTAGACATTAAGGAAGGTCTGATAATAAATTTCCATTTATACTATTCTTTATGCTAATTTTGTGACGATGTTGTTTTCTCAGTAAGTTTCAAAAATAATTACTGAGAATTTCAAAAAAGATCAAAAATAAAAGGCAGGGTATTACAAAAAGAAGCCACAAAATTGATTAAATTGTGGTCAAAAATCTAAGAATCAAAGTCAAGTGGTTGTTTTGAGCATCTTATAATGTCAAATCATTGTCAAAGCTTGCGACAAAAAATCTGATGTATGACTTTTCCTAGATCAATTTCAAGATCGGTTATAATAAAACTCATGACATGAATTTTCCAAAGTTTTTTTATTCTGCTGATTTATTAATCAAAATTGATAGGACATAAGATGAAGTAAATGCAAGAATTAACCATTGAAGAAACCATTGAAAGAATAGGACAGTTAATTGATAGTGGCAAAGGCGATGTGGGTAGACTAGACCATATTCGAGAATCTCTAAAAAACAAAAAAATTCTATTTAATTCAGATAGACGATATCTTGAAAAAATGTTAGATTCTTACTTTGAATTTAAAAATAATAATACATCTAATAGTGAACTTTTGCCTTTGATTAAGAATCTTATAGAATCTGGTACTGGGGATCATGGACGACTACAGTCAATTTATGATGTATTATCAAAAGGTAAATCCTTGTATCAATCAGATTATAACTATCTGCAGATAAAACTTAATGAATCATCAAAAAATAATACATTGATTACTAGTGAAAAGATTACTTCTAACCAAAATGAAAAGAAAAATCTCCAACAACAAGAAATTATGAAAATAAATGGAACAATGCCTAAGGGTTGGACTTCAAATCCTTCATCTACAAATAAATCTATAAAAAATAATCAAAATAGCATTGTGGGAACTAGGGATACTGAAATCATTTCTTCTGAACCTGAAAATCTTGAATTATCTAAAATAAAACAAACAGTTCAAGAACAGGAAATGAAAATTAAATCTGCAAAAACTGATCTAGAATCTCAAATTAAAAAAGAACGTGAACATATTGCATCGCAGATAAATACATATGAACAAATCATTGAGCAAAAGGCCGAACTTGAAAAAGTAAAAATTGAGAGAACTATTGTTTTAGATAAAATTAAAAAAGAAAGAGAAGCACTGATAAAAGAATCCGAGTCACAAAAAGAAGAATTAATCCAAGCTCAAAAAGACCAAGAAGAAATAGAAAAAAAGATTCAACAAGAGCAAATACGTCTTGAGGAAATGAGAAAATCTCAAAAATCTCAATTAGAGAAGCAAGCAGAATTTTCTAAACAACTAAGCGAGAAAAAACATGAATTAGAAAAAACAAAAACTGAATTTAATGAAATTCATAGCCAAATAGAACAGGAAAAGCAATCCATCGAACAAGAATCCACACTACAAAAACAAAACCTTGTAAAACTACAAGCAGAAAAGAAGGATCTTGAAAACACCCAAGCTGACTATGATAATCTACTAAAACAAATAGAACAGGAAAAGCAAGACATTGCCACTGACAGCAAACTCCAGGCAGAAAGATTGCCCCAGCTCCAAGCAGAAAAGAAGGATCTTGAAAAAGCTAGACTAGATTATGATAAAATCAAAAATGAGATTGAACAGGAAAAGCAATCCATCGAACAAGAATCCACACTACAAAAACAAAACCTTGTAAAACTACAAGCAGAAAAGAAGGATCTTGAAAACACCCAAGCTGACTATGATAATCTACTAAAACAAATAG
>JAOTTW010000052.1 GCA_029864235.1 Candidatus Nitrosopumilus sp. | reverse complement strand
AATTCAGAAAGAGGTTCATTCAGTAACTTCTGAGCAAGCTCAATGGAGACTAAAAAACTGGAAAATGATGATTACAAATTATCGTAGAAGAGGATATAGCTATCCTACCATTTCAAGAATCAAAAAAATTCTAATTCAAAAAAGTAAAAAGTCTAAATGAATTTTATTTAAATGAAGATATCTGAATTCCTTTTCTGAACAATTTCATGCTTTAGATTGTCTGGAATATCTGGTATTGTTTGTTTTGTCTGTCCTGCAATTACAGAGTGTGCTTCTTCTAAAATAGCCATGGTGTCAGCATTTTCATGATTTCCAACACTCATAATGTCTCCACCTTCAATCGAAGAACCAGACATCACATCTCCTAGCAATTGTGACAAGTCTTGCATTGATGCACTTGCCTCTGGCATTATTCCATTTAATGATGGACTGAGACCTTTGATTATTGACATACATGGGCTTAGAGTAACTACTACATCTCCAAGTTCTGAAACTGTGTTTAGTCTAAGTTGAATTTGCTCCATTGATAATTTTGCACCATTAACCATATTTTTCATTTTTCTTACTTGTACAAGTTCAGATGCATATGCCTGTGCATATGCATTATTGTGTAATTTTTGCGCTTTAATGATTTTCTCAAAAATACCATCATGTTTTTTCTTTAATTTTTCATTAATAATTTCTAACTTAGAAATCTGAAATTGTAATTTTTTTTGTGCAACATCAATTTTATTTTTTAAAGGTATGTCTGGCTTTACTCTTCCAATTACTTTCTGAGAGATACTCTCTCTTTCAGTTCTATTCCAAGAGTTACTAATCAAACCTTTATTTCCTCAATCTAGATCTAAAATTTTCTTTTAAATGAATTTGTCACCTGTACATCTGTAACTGGAGTTACAGTAGAGTTTGGTTACACTATCCAAAGGTAAATGTAAATATTTTAAATCCTGGATTGCTGACTTTGATTTCTAAAATATGAGATGATGATTCTTGGCTGTTTATAATATTGTATAAACCTGGCTCTGTTACTGTAATTTTATTTTCTGTTTGCAGATCCTTTCCTGCATATTTTGATTGGAGTGATTTTCCATCAAGAAATATCTCCAGATTTGCATAGTTTGCAGTTACAATGTTTACTTCTTTTGCGTTAAATTGTATCTTTATAGAACCTGTGTCTGATATCATCTCCATACTATCTTCAAGATTCTTCCATTCTCCTATAGGATAGAACTTGTGTAACTCGATTTTTTCAGGTTCAGAATATTTTATAATCTGATTTTGATTAAATCCTTCACTACTTCCTAATTGATTTCTCCCTTGGGCAAATTTATAACCAAAATACAATTCAGGTGTTCTAAAATTTGTGTGATCAAACTCTTTAATGTCTACTAATGATTCAGTAGATGCAATTTGCAGTCCTATAGATGCTGCCCTCTCTTCTAATAATTTCTGAATCACTTTTTCAGTTTCTTGATATGCCCCTTCTCCAATGTGATCATATCTGATATAACCTTCATGATCTACAATGTATTTTCTTGGCCAATACCTGTTTTCAAATGCTTTCCATGTCTCCATTTCATTATCCATTACTACCGGATAGGTAATTCCATGTTTATCAATTGCCATCTGAACATTATCTGGCTCTTTCTCAAATTCAAATTCTGGAGAATGAATGCCAATAATGAGTAATCCATCATCTGAATATTTTTCATTCCATGCAGTAATGTAGGGTAAAGTTCTGATACAGTTAATGCAACTGTATGTCCATATGTCATATAATACAACTTTGTCTTTAATCTGCTCTGTGAGTTCTTCATGGGTTGTATTTAGATAATGAGAAATTCCTACGAGTTCTGGCGCCATCTTGAATTTTGATTTGTCAATTACTCTTTCTGATTTTTCATCAATCTGCTCTACTTCAAATTCTGAATCATATGTAGACAAGAATACACTTATTGCTACTACTATCACTCCAATTATCAATCCAAATATCAGGGCTGTTTTTATTTCTGATTTCATTTTTTCATCCTAAAAATAACAATTCATTGAGTAATGGAAAATTTGCAATGTATGCAAGCTGATTTGTAAATACGAGAATTCCTAAAATTACAATAAACCCACCTAAAATTAAATTATAATACTTTAGATGTCTACTCATTGCTCTAATTATTTTAGTTGCTCTTGAATAAAATATCCCAATTAAAATAAATGGGACCCCCAATCCCAACGAATACACTAAAAGAAGATTAAATGCAATAGATGGGGTCGTTGCAGCAAGAGTTAATATTGTTCCAAGTATTGGTCCTACACATGGTGTCCATCCTGCGGCAAATGCCAATCCAAAAACAAATGACATTGGATAGCTTGCTTTAGTTCTATTTGGGAAAAACTTCTTTTCAAAATTTAGTTTGTTGACTTTACTTGAAAGCAACAAAAAAACACCAAACCCGACTATGACTATTCCTCCAATTTGGTTCAATCCTTCTACTAGCGAAGAACTAGAAAGAACGCTGTTTATGACTACTCCTAAAACTGAAAACACTATAGAAAATCCCAATACAAAAAATACTGAATTTAAAATGATGTTTACACGATTAATTACAATCGTTTTAGATCCTTTACTTTGATTTAGATCACTAAGCGTTGTTCCTGATATATATGCCAAAAATGCTGGAATCATTGGCAAAATACATGGTGCAACAAAAGAACTGACTCCTGCCAATACAGCTACTGCAAATGTAATTTCTGCCACAATAACTATTCCAAAATTTTACTTTAAAGGCTTCTTCCAAATTATAACAGTGTCAAGACATTTCGTTTTTATCTTGGCTATATTCAATTCTGTCATGAACAAGCGATTTGTGATTGTGGGTTTGGTCTTGGCAATAATAGTTACAATTGCAGTCATAATAGGTTCTCCAGCCGGTCCTATTGGATTTGATAAGTTCAGATAATTTCTAAATCATTTACTCTAAATTCCTTAGTATTAGAATTAATTTATTTAATTTGTTTTTCCAATTGATGTTCTATACATGAAAATCAAGTTTGGATGTATATTTCTCAGCAAAAATTAGTTTTTTTATTATGGTATAATGGATAGTGCAAATCTTCTAATTCAAGTGACTAATGCACAAAATGCTTTAATGCCTTTTCAAAAACAGATAATGTAAATTCAATATCTTTTCTAGACAACCACGCTGTTACAGTTACTCTTAATCTTGCCTGATCCTTTGGAACCGTAGGATATCTTATGGGTTGAGCAAAAATTCCATTCTTGAAAATATATTTGCTAAATTCCATTGCATTTTTTTCATTTCCTATGATTAAGGGAATAATATGACTATCTGATCTAACCTCATATCCAATTTCTTTCAAGCCGCTTGATAGGAGTTTTCTGTTGGTTTCAAGTTTTTTTCTATATTTCTCTCTGTTTGAGTCAAATCTTTTTGTTGAATATTCTACCAAAAATGAAGGAAGTGCCGAAGTATAGATAAAAGACTTTGATTTATTTATACAAAAGTCAATCACGTTTTTTTGTGAAGCAACATATCCTCCAAATGATCCAAGTCCTTTGCTTAAACTGCTAATGTATATGTCAATTTTTTTTGAAACATTGTAATGGTTTGCAGTTCCTTTCCCATCATTACCTATTACAAAATCCCCATGTGCATCATCTAATATTGTAACTGCATTTGCTTTTTGTGCAATCTCTGTAATTTGATCCATTTTTGAATAATCCCCATCCATACTAAAGATTCCTTCAGTAATTACAAATTTGTGGTTTGCTTTTTGCTGCAGTTTTTTTTTAAGATCATCTACATCATTATGGTTGAAAATTGAAATCTTAGCATCTGATAACTTGCAAGATTCAATAATGCTTGCATGATTTAGTTTATCACTTAGTATAAGATCTCCTTTTTTTATGATTGCAGATATTGCTCCCAAATTTGCCATGTATCCTGTAGGATACACCAAGCTGCTCTGTTGTGATTTGTGTCTTGCCAATTTCTCCTCTAGTATTCTAAACTGTTCATCATTTCCTGAAACAAGCCTTGAACTTGATTGAATTTGTTTGACTTGAAATTTAGTTGCAGGAATTCCAAGATAGTCATTTGAGCATAGATTTAGTAATTTTTTATCGTTAATTGTTATGTATGCTCCACAAGATTTTTCAAACTTTAAACTTCTATAGATATGATTTTTTTTAATCTGGGCTAGTTCTTTATCGATAAATTTTAGATTATGCTTCAAGATATGAAATTATTAACTGAAATGATCTATTAAACTCTAGGACAAATTTTCTTTTTTAACATGTATCATAATCTTGTATAAAATTACAAAAAGTCTACTATTTTTGAAAACAAGACCAGATAAATCAATAAAATTAGTAGAATGCTTTATTTATTCGAATTATGATTGCGGTGCATGAGTAACAGTTGTGCAAAAAGAGGGTATGAGCTATACTGTTACCTAATGCCACTTAATGTAGAACCATGGGATCATAGAAAATAATAATTTATTTTTAAAAAATATTCAAATTCACTGATGATTCATTCGTGTTGCTTTAATACAAAAATTGTAAAATATGTATATGCCATGTATTGGATTCAAATGTTATGTTTGCGATCTGACCTTCAAAGATGAGTCAATATCAAGTATCCATAAGGACATATCAAAACATTCTATCAGCAAGATAAGGGTAATTTCTGAATAATTATCATCATTTTATTTTTTGATTAAAATATGATGACTAACTCTAGTGTGCCAAAACAAATTGATTCTCTAAAATCTTTTTTACATTGACAAGATATTGTTTTCTAGTTCCTGAGACAAGCCTCCATCGTTTTTGCATCTCGTGATCTAGTTTTTCAGAAAATTCATCAAATTCTTTTCCTGATTTTAATTCCTCTCTTGCAATGTCTACTAGTGTCTGTAATCTCAGTCTTTTTCTCCAAGACTGTGAATACTCGTACATACTACAATTTTTCTCAATACCCTTTAAGTATCACTACTAAATCTTATCTTAGAATTTGAAAGAAAATAACACAAAGATCTTTTACTGCACTATTAGGCCTCGAGACCAATCTTTTTTATCATTTTCATGTCTTTTTCAGCATCATTTCCATTCATTGTCAGATATCCTGAGGTTATGATTCCGTTTGCACCACTTTGTAGCAATTCTTCTCCAGAATCCTCAAGATTAGTTTCACGCCCTCCGGAAATCTTTATGACTGATTCTGGAAGCAAAAATCTGATTACTGAAAACATTCGGACAATCTCTGAGTTTGGCAAAGGTGTTTGAAGTTCAAGAGGCGTTCCCGGAATAGGCACTAGAATGTTTATTGTTACTTCTTCAGGAAATATCTCAGCTAATTCTAATGTTAATTCTAACCTTTGTTTTCTTGTTTCTCCCAACCCAATAATCCCACCTGTACACAATTCTAATCCTGCTTCTCTTGCAATTCTTAATGTTTTTAGTCTGTCTTCATATGTATGAGTTGTACAAATTTCGGCAAATTTTGATTTAGCAGTTTCTAGATTATGATTATATCTTTTAACTTTGAGATCTTTTAGTTTCTTTGCTTGCTCTTGTGATAAAAATCCCAAACTACATTCCACACTGATTCCAACCTTTTTGTTTATTTGAGAAATAATTTTACAAACTTTCTCAAAGTCTTTTGCAGATGGTTCTCTCCATGCAGCTACAAGGCAATATGATTCTGCACCATCTTGTTTAGCCATCTGAGCTCTTACTACAACTTCTTCAGGAGATGGTAGCTGGTATGTTTCAATACCTGTATCAAAAAATGCAGACTGTCCACAAAATGAACAGTCCTCACTACATGCATTTTTTTTAATATTATTCAACTCTTCAACGTCTACTTTGTCTCCATTAAAATCACGTGTAATCTCATTTGCAGCTTTTGCCAAATCTCTGATATTCTCATCAGGAATATTGAATAATTTTTGGGCCTCTTCTCTGGATAACCCAATTCCAGAAAAGACTTTTTCTTGACATTCTTTGATAAACTCTAATGCAGAACTCATCTAATTTTTCTTAATAAATTCCACTTAAATAAGATATTGGAATAGTTAACCTTGACTATTTTGAGGGTTAACACCTCAAAATGAAAAATTCTGTTCTTTATATGCAAAAAATAATATAAAAATCGGCCAAATCAAATCCAACCTAACTTAAACTATGAAAAAATTTGCATATTCAAAGAAACTCATATTGTTTGTCTAGTGTTAGGTATCACGTACAGTAACTTGATTTCCCACGGAATGATTGATTCCAACTATGGCGCCTGGATGGGTGGTAATTATCATCAAGGTTTCACAAGATAGACAAAGAGTGGATGGTACATAGTCAGCATATTTCTCAGAAGAACCAGTTGTAGTCAAAACTGCATCATCCTTAAGATCTGATTTTCCGCAATTAACGCATAAAGATGGTCTATATGATATGTGTTTTATTTTGCTGACGTAATAATGAACCAATATATAGAAACTACAAAACAAGAGTTCTTAAATTAACTGGTGCATAAAAAGAGGAAATTTGAGAAAGAAAATAAAATGAACCCGTCAACTAGGAAACATAATGATATGGATGATGTTTTTGGCGATGATGAAATAATCCCCTCTGAGGATCTAAAGACTACACTTTCCAGCTTTAAGTGAAACCAGTGGATTTGATTATTCTGGAAAATGTAGTTATTGTAATGTTGCGATTAACTTTTCAGATCCAACCAATCTCAAGATTAAAGTAGATGACAAAGGAAAAAAACAAAAGTTTTCTCTTTATCACAACGGATGCTATGAAAGATATTTGAGGAGAACACTTGACTGACAAAATCCATGTTGATAACTTGACTAACTTTGAACCTTATTCTAATTCATATGTTCATCTAGAATTGTAGTCACAATACCTGCTTTCTTGCACCCTTTATGGTAGATATGGTTTTTGTAATGAGCAAATTTAATTCATACTCAGAAATATCCAACGGAGGTACAAGCATTACAATATTTCCAAGTGTGCGAAGATAAATTCCATTTTTCTTTCCCTCCTCATAGAAAATTTTGTTGATTGACTTTTTAGGATGTATTGATGTCTTTTTCTTTTTATCTTTGACAAGTTCAATTCCCATTAGCATTCCCCTGTGCCTAATATCTCCTACAATGTCTATCTTTGAGATTTCATTATAATGTTTCTCAAATATCTTGGATGTTTTTTGGATTTTTTTGATTAATTTATTTTTTTGATATAGTCTCAGATTTTCATTTGCAACTGCAGCTGCAATTGGATTTCCAGTAAATGTATGACCGTGAAAGAGATGTTTCCATCTGTTAAACTCACCCAAGAATGAATCATAAATTTTTTTGTTGGCAAGTGTTGCTGCCATTGTTAAGTAACCTCCAGTTAACATTTTTCCATATGCTACAATATCTGGAATACTTTTTTGTTTTGTATATTCTGACATAGAACCTAGTCTTCCAAATCCAGTTGCAACTTCATCTAAAACAAACAAAACATTATGCTTTTTGCATAACTGACCTATCTTTCTTTGAAAACCATCTGGAAAAATTACAACCCCTCCTGCAACTTGTGCTCCGCTCTCCATGACAAAAGCTGCAATTTTATCATCATTTTTCATGTATTGTTCAATTTTATCAAGACAGAAATTTTGGTATTCCAGGAAACTATGTCCTTTTGGAAGACGATAGTTATTTGGAACGGGAACTTGTATAGTAGAAAATAATTGTTTTTTAAATTTGCCAAAAAACTCTGGAACATATCCTACAGCCATAGCACCAAATGTGTCTCCATGATAACCATTTTCTAAAGTAATGATCTTTGTTTTCTTTTTTTCATTAATATTGTGCCAATACTGTAATGCTAGCTTGAATGCAATCTCCATTGCAGTTGATCCATTATCTGAAAAAAACACTTTGTGCATTCCAGGTGATATTTTTATTAGATTTTTGGCTAGTTTTTCTGATGGCTCATTAGTTAGATTAAACATCGATGAATGCTGGAGTTTTTTGCTTTGGTCTGTAATTGCTTTAACTAATTCTGGTTTGGAATGACCCCATACATTACACCACATTGATGCTACTGCATCTAACATTTTATTTCCTTTAGAGTCAATTAGCCACATTCCTTTACCTTCGATGATTTTATCAAATGTTTTCCATTCTTTCATCTGGGTGTTTGGATGCCAAACAGAGCTTTTCAACTAATTCTCTTTGGCTTTGATTCTTAATAATCAACCGAATAATTAATCAATAAAACATGCTCATAATATTTTATGAAATCTTTGTTTATTGCAGGCACTGATACTGATGTTGGAAAAACATACATTACTGCAGGTATGGCAGTAGCCATTCGTAAAAAGGGAATTGATGTAGGTGTGATGAAGCCCTTTGCTGCTGGAACCCCTCAAAAAAAAGGATACAAGTCAGAGGATATTGAAATCTTGTCAAAGGCAGCAAATGTATCTGAACCTGAATATTTAGTAAACCCACAATTTTTCCCAATACCTGCATCTCCATATACTGCATGGAAAAATCTCAAGATAAAACCCAAAATTAAACACGTCATTGAACAATTCAAAAAACTATCTCTTCTTCATGAAATGCTTCTAATTGAAGGAATAGGTGGAATTATGACCCCTATCTTAAGGGACTATTATGTAGCAAATCTAATCAAAGAAATGAAAATCCCTACAGTCATTGTCACAAGGAGCAAAGTTGGAACTATCAATCACACTATCATGACTTGCAAAATGTGTGAGAAATATAAAATTCCAATCAAAGGAATCATCATCAATAGTTTTGATGATGGTTATCCTATTGATGAATTAAAGCGTGATTTAAAAAATCTTACAGGTGTAAAAATTTTAGGCTCAATTCCTTTCATCAATGATATGAGTGACACATCATTAAATGCCATATTTAAGAAAAATCTAGACTTGAACTCTTTGTTAAACTAATTTTATTTCAAATTTCACACTCTTAAAATTTTAAATTTATCTTGTCCTTGCACATTTACAAATTGTGCAATATCAAAGATGATTTTTGAGAACGTGTTATTTTCTTTATCAATTATGTAAGATTTATTTTTAAAATCAAGACTTTGAGATGAAACTAACCAAATATTTTGTTTTTCAGGTTGGATTTTTTCTAATTTATTTAATTTCTGTTTGATTAAATTTTTATTGGCTGTTTTTATAATATATATGATCAAAGTTTTTTTAGGATCTTTTTCTAATGTTTTCAAGTCTGGAATTACAATATCTATGTCTATTTCATGATACACTATCTTTCGTTGGCTAGTCAATAACGCACTAGTAAGAAGAAAATGAAGTAATCCTGTTGCTAAAACTCCTATGCTTTCTCCTTTTTCTCCTATTGTGATGATATTGTCATAGCAATTTTTTATTACATCATCAATTATTTCTGAAAATTTTTTGTCTACGATTAATTTTTGAAGTTTTTCTTCTGATTTTGATATGTATTCAAATAGATAATCCTTGACTGGATTTGACTCTTCTTGCATTATTCTGTTTAAATTAGAATACTTGTTATATGAAATATGTGATTGAATTGTGTTGCTGACTATATAGTGTTCTGAATCATTTTTGAATGTAAATTAGTCATATCTTATGCCAAATCAAATATTGTAAAGAAAATTTAGTTGAACTATGCATTAAACACATAACGTCTTTCCCCTCTAAATTCGGCATCTGTTTTTACATCTACTAGAACAAATTCATGCTTTGAATGTACCATAGATTCTTCAGGACCTAATTTGTTTTCATGCAATTCCTCATATTCATTAAGGGTTAGCTTTCTTCTCTCACCAATTTCTGATTCTAGATTCATATCTTTGACGATTTCTTTGTATTCTGGTTGTATTACTCCACTAAATACCATAGCGCTACTACCGCTACCATATGAACCAAATCCAACCCTCTTGCCTGCTAAATCAATTCCCTTCTGAAATTCAAATTCCAGACTACTTCTAAATCCTAGATAAAGTGATGCAGTATACAAATTGCCAATCATCTTTGATGCAATTAAAGAGCTTGAAAGCTTTGCTTCATACACTTCTTGAAATTCTGATGTTTTAGTAAATAACTTTGTAAATGCATGATCTTTTGCCATGAATTCTTGGTCTCCTAATACTGACTCGATAGTACCGCGAGGATCTTTTGGAATTGGTTCTTCTATACCAATACTTTGAATAATTTTTTTCCATCTAGGAAGTTGTCGCCATTCATGTCTCACAAGATATGCAAGTGCCTTTTTCCCCATGTTACTATACGGTAAATGCATGTTGAGAAAATCAATATGATCTAAAATTGTTTCACCTGGTTCTAGTTTAATCAATTGACTTGAGATGACTTTTTTCTTGTATGCTTCTAATGCTTTTCTTACCTGAATCATGTATAATAAATTTGAATATTGACCATGAACAATTGGAGTTTCTTTTCCAAATGGCCGATAAAAATCATATTCATCCTTTATTGATGTTGATGTCACTTTAGGATCAAATGCCAACAATCTTGGTTTGTCATTTAACAGCATTACGACTGCACCAGCTCCCTGTGTCATTTCACCACTGGACCCCATGTCGTATTTTGCAATATCGGACACAACAACTAACGCATACTTTCCTTCTGCTTCTCCAGCTCTTATCCAATTAGTATTGTCATATAGAGCATACGAACCACTAACGCATGCAAATTTTGTTTCAACTCCTCCACAGTGCTCAAATGCACCTTGACCATACACTTGTTCCAACATTCCAATTACATATGAGTTCATTGCTTTAGATTCATCAAATGATGATTCAGTTGAGACATACAATCTTCCGATAGATTCTGGAGATAGTTTATTTTTCTGCATGATTTTCAAACATGCATTAGCAGCTAGACATGCCGGATCTTGATTTGTATCCACTATTGCCATCTGTGCCACTCCCAAACCTTTTTGGAGTTTTTCAGGATCTAATCCTCTGGCTTTTGCAAAATCAGATGCATCGATGTATAATCTTGGAATGTAAATTGCAATGTCATCAATTCCAGCTGTCATCAAGCTTTGCCTCCTTCTTTTCAAATAAAAGGATATTGAGCTAACTCCATCTTACTTTTTAGGCAGCTTTTAGACCCTTTTGGTATATTTTTTATGATTTGATCGAATATTTTTTTAATTTTCGAGTAAAGAATTGAAAATATTTTCGAATTGTGAATATGGCTGAGCTCC
>JAOTTW010000110.1 GCA_029864235.1 Candidatus Nitrosopumilus sp. | reverse complement strand
ATAATAACAAGTGATCGCTATATTTGGGCAATACTTATCTATCCTGATAAGTCGACGCTAAAATGGTGCAAGAAAATTTTATTCAAGTGGATGGACACAAGATTAGATACCTGGAATCTGGAAATTCTAAAGGTGTCTTGGTTTTAGTTCATGGGTTAGGTGCGTCTGCTGAAAGATGGAATCATGTAATTCCAACATTTTCCAAAGATTATCGTGTCATTGTTCCTGATTTAATTGGATTTGGGCATAGTGCCAAACCCCTGGTGGATTATACTCTTGATTTCTTTTCAGAATTTCTTGAAAAATTCTTTGCGATTTCTGGTATTGAAAGACCTTTTGTTATTGGTTCTTCTTTAGGTGGTCAAATCACTGCAGAATATGCATGCAGGAATCCAGAAAATATTGAAAAACTAATTCTAGTTTCTCCTGCTGGTGTGATGAAGCAATCTACTCCTGCACTTGATGCATACATTATGGCTGCTCTTTATCCAAATGAACAAAGTGCAAAAAATGCTTTTGAAATGATGGAAGGCTCTGGAAATGAAGTTGATGATGTAATTGTTCAGGAATTCATAAAAAGAATGCAGATGCCTAACGCAAAACTTGCATTCATGTCAACAATACTTGGATTAAAAAATGCTGAGGTCATAACAAAAAAACTTCCATCTATCCAAGCCCCTACTCTGATTATCTGGGGTTCAGATGATCCTGTTATCCCAATAGAACATGCAAAAGAATTTGTTTCTGCAATTAAGGACTGCAGATTTTATAGAATGGATGGTTGTGGCCATACACCGTACGTTCAGGACCCTAATTCTTTTGTATCTATAGTTTTGAACTTTCTTCAAAATAAATAAAAACATTTATTTACCTCTATATCCCTATTATTACCAATGACTGACAATGAAAACCTTTATGATCCAACTAGTATGTTTAAAGATTGGATACAAAAAGGAGGTCGTGCACAGGCTGAATTTATGAAAAGTTTTGGCTCATTAATGACTAAACAGGATAGTGAAACATTCAATCCTCTAGAAACATTAAAAAAAGTTTCAGATGATGCACAAAATACTCAATCTCAATTAATGGCAAACATGTCTTCTCTTCAAAGTAAGAGTATGGATACTATGTTCAACATCGGTCAGATGCTCCCTTCATTTATGAATTGGGGTGCATACAAGACCACTGTTGGTAGTAATGGTAGGATTTCTATTCCAGAGGCAGAACGGAATGCCCTTGGATTAGGTGATGGTGACTTGGTACAAGTCATCGTTCTTCCAATAGCAAAAAAAGCAAAAGCTAGGGAGGTGAAAAATTGAGTAAGAACGAACAGACACAAACAAATCCAAAAGATCTATTTTCTGTATATCAGCAAAACGTAGATAAGATCTTCAACGGTATCAGACAATCAGTCCCACAGTATCATCAAGCAATTACAAATGTGCAACAGGAATTTTTGCAGGCTTATGAGAACATTGTAGATTCTACTATCACATTACAAAAAGAATTTGCAAAGAAAACTGGCATGGCAACAAATATTCCTGATGCTACATTTAAAGTAATTCAAGATACAACAGAAGAATTAGTAAAAACAGGATCAATTCAAAACCAAGTAACCCTTGCAACAATTGATGCTACACAGCAAAACATCAAAACCTTTAATGATAACGCAAAATCATTTGCTGATCTAAATAGAAACATTTTACAATCTTGGATTTCAGTATTTGCCACAAAGAACAACTAGTGACAAATCTAAATTTTTATTTTTTTAATTTTATTTTATGACCTTTCTGATAACCATTGTCCCAATTCTGGTAACACTTTTTTCTGTGACAAAGAACTTGCAATCATTCCTACATGACCTGTAGGGTATATTCTCAATGTTTTGTCTTGACTTCCAACCTCATAATGCAATGGCATGCTACACTCAGGAGATACTAAGTGGTCTCCCACTGCAACTTGGGTAAAAATCGGCATATCTATTTTTTTAAGGTCAATATGATTTCCGCCTACATACATTTTATTTTGAATGAGCAAGTTTTCTTGATAGATGTCTTTGATCCATTGTTTGAATAATTCACCTGGAATAGGCGGTGTGTCTCCTAGCCATTTCTCTACTCGTAAAAAGTTGTCAACAAACTTTGGATTATCTATATTTTTAAAGAAATTAACATATTTTTCGATTCCTTGCTCAAATGGTTTTAGTACTGAAAAACAATAATACATAAACTCTGGAGGCATATTTCCAATTATTTTTACCATTTTTTCTACATCGATGTGTTTTGCTATGTTGCTGATCACTGTGGTATCTCGCCATCCGTCAATTACTGGTGCAGTTGCAATGAAATTTTTTACATTCTCTGGATGAATAGCAGTATATGCTGTTGCAAGTGTTGCTCCTGTACAATATCCCTGAAGTGATATTTTTTCAGTTGATGTTTCATTTTTAATAAACTCAACAGAACTATCAAGATATCCATTAACATAATCATCAAAATCAAGGTATTTATCCATACTTGTTGGATTTCCCCAGTCTAACATGTATACATCGAATCCTTGTTGTAACAAATTTCTTACCCAACTTTTTTCTGGGTGTATATCTAATATGTGATATCTGTTAATCAATGCATATGAAATTAACAAAGGCGTTTTGTGCTGCTTGTCTGTTAATGGTTTGTAATGAAGCAATCTTGTTTTATCTACTTCTTGTGCCACATCATGAGGTGTCACTTCCAGGATAATTTCATCTGGTGCTGAGACTAGCTTTGGTGCATCTGCAACATTTTTTGTAAACTTTAGAATCTCTTC
>JAOTTW010000051.1 GCA_029864235.1 Candidatus Nitrosopumilus sp. | reverse complement strand
AAGGAATGGTTGGTGAAATCATTGTCGGTGCAGCACAAGCAGGTGGTTCTGCACAAGCAGCAGCCCCAACAGGAGTTTCACATGACTTTGAGTTAAACTTTGTAGAATCATCGGATTTCAGAACTTTGGCATTTAACGCATTACCGGGAGAAGAGGGTTACAACCCTGAAATTCGTGTAAATTCTGGTGATTCTGTAACAATATCTTCTGCTAATCTAGGTAAATCATTTCATGCATTTGGAGTAGTTGCAGATCCTGAAGACTTTACCAATATACTTTGGGATTCTGCAATCGCAGCACCATCGAATCCACTTAAACCAAATGAAAGTGGAAAAATTACATTTACTGCTGGTGCACCCGGCACTTACTATTACATTTGTACCGTTCCAGGTCATGCATTACAAGGCATGCAAGGTAATTTCATAGTAGAATAATTTTGGCAATTCAATACCTTGCTTTATCAACAATGATTATATTGTATTCATTAATGTTTCTTGGCGGATATATATCAGCTGCAGGGCTTGGACTAACATGTCCTGAATGGCCATTATGTCCAAATGGAATAATGCCTGATGACGAATATTTTATTGAATGGACACATAGACTGGTTGCAGCTACCACTGGAACTTTGGTAATTGCGACAATGGTAGCAAGCTGGATTAACAAGAATTCAGACAAGAAAATCAAAATTACTAGTTCTCTTGCCACAATATTTGTAATTACACAAATCACATTAGGTGCATTGGTAATTGATCTAAAACTTCATGCTGTACTTGTTGCAATTCATTTGGGAGTAGGTATTTTACTATTCTCAATGGTACTTTTGACAACTTTGTTTGCATTTAGAATTGCAAAGATATCATTGCAATCTAGGATCTAGTTCTCTTGAGTTTCTTTGGAATGTAGATGTATGCTACAACTACTGTTAATGTTAGTGCACCAATAATTATTGATATGAAAAAAATAACTCCAAACGGACTTTGTGTTCCCATATTGAAAGTATAAGTAAGTATGCCTGATTCTTTTCCCATATCATATAGATCGATTTTTACTATGTGATTTCCTGGATTTCTCCAAACATAATCATAATCCCAATGTCCACCTTCATGAGATTGAGGTCTAATTGCATCAATTTGTTGTTCATTATAAAAAAATCTAATTCCCATTGTAAAGCGATCAACTTCATTTAAATCTGAATCAGTAACTCTTACTAACAACTGAGATGGTTCATCAATCTGTGGAAATTCTGGTAATGTTGCAACTTGGACTCTATACCCACCATAATATTGTTCTGCAGAGTTAAACATAGAATGACCATGTACTTCTGAAAATATTGGTATTAAAGTGAATATGATTAAAACTAGTAAAATTGTTGATCGTAATTTTGCCACAAGTTTATTATGTTTAAAGAAGAATATAGTGTTAATCAATTTACACGGGAAAATCTTCAAAACCTTTAAATCCTTATTGGCAAGACATTGAATCGTTGACTGTCGTAACCAAATCAATCGATATCAAGACACCCATAGAAAATGTTTTTACCTATTTTGCAAGACCAGAACATGTTTCTGATCAAATCAAAACTGATGCAGTAGGCATGACTGTTGTCCCTATGGATATTAAAGAGGGAATGGGTGTTGGAACAACATTTAGAATTATCGGTGACTTTAGCGGCAAACGTCTAGAATGGGACTGTGAAACAATAGAGTTTGTCAGAAATGAAAAAATTTCTGCAAAACAAGTTGATGGTCCATTTAAGCACTGGCAAATAACCAATGAATTCAAAGCACTTGGTAACAATCTCACTAAAGTAACCATGACGGTGGATTATGAAATGCCATTTGGTCCATTAGGGGCAATAATGGATAAAGCAAAGTTTGCCAAGTCTGCTGAAAGAGGAATGGAAACTGCACTTTATAATGTTAGAGGATTACTAGAAGGAAATGGCTCAATCCCAGTTTACATCACGCTAGATGCATACCAAAAACTTCTTGCCGAAAAGAAAAAGATGAACGATGTACCAGTTTCAACTGCACTCACAGCAATTCTTGAAAAGTACAGTGAAATTGAAGCCAAAGCTCACAACTAAATTTTCCTTTATTTTACAATCTTAAGATTAATAACAACTCTGGACATTTTTATTTTTGTGGGTCTATGGCGCAGCCAGGTAGCGCACAGGACTCTTAATCCTGCTGTCGTGGGTCCGAATCCCACTAGACCCGCTTTTTTAAATTTTTTTAACAATTACTTCAAAGAATCTAACTCTGACAAACTTTCTAAATCTAATTCAATCTCTTTTGGCATTCCTTTCCACCAATTTGTCATAACTGATATAATTGCAATTCTGCATATAGATCTTTCTTAAAACATTCTATATCTTCTTGAGCAAAGTAAACCTTGTTTTATCAGGATCAATTTCTTCATGCATATCAACATCACTAATAATTTTTACGTTATAATCCAACCATCGCTTCTTCATGTTTCTATATTTTTGATTTTCAGTAATTTGTTTTTCAGACTCTTCAAACTTTTCACAGTTCATAATGTATTTTCTAGTAACCCTATACATTTCTGAAACTCCCTTCTCCAATGTTTGATCATCAAGATAATTTAAAAGCTGATGAGTAAAAACAAAGTCTACTGAAGAATCTTCAAATGGTAACTCTGTAATGTTTCCTTTTTTAAATTTGCCAGCAGGTAGTTTTTGTCTCGCAATATCAAGTGCTAAATCATTTAAATCCACTCCAAAAATTTCACAAGATTCAGGAAATAGTCTTAAATCAATTCCAGTTCCACATCCTATCTCTAAGACACTATTACAGCGAAGCGATATTGCCAGATCTCTTATAAATTTTGCAAATTCCTCATTATACCTTACCTCATTTTCAGAGGAATATTTGTCCCAAAATTCCTTTTTATAACTCATGATATACTTCTTAATTCTCTAGTATTTTTTACTAATTGCTTAATGCTGGCATTTACATGGTATTAGCTTTGTATCAAAGGTACAGTCATGCGGTCCTTCAGATCTTCCGTCTGTTGGAATTTCCTTCATACAGTCATCATGGCGTCCCTTTCTACAAAACCAACAAATCTCTTGCGTATTACCTGATGAACAAGATTCCATGTTAATCTGTTAAATTTGGAGGTAAAAAACTTCTTGTAATCTAGACAAATGTCAACCACGACAAAAATCTTTCATCTTTGCCCAAAGTTACATCAGAAAATGATTTCTGCAATGCTTGTGTAATTTTCCCCATCTTTCCACTTCCTATTTTGACTTTATCAATTTGAGTAACAGATTTTACCTCAGCTGCTGTACCTGTCATGAATATCTCATCAGCCGAATAGAGATCATCTCTTTCAAGATCTCTTTCAATAACAAATCCCCCATTCTGTTCTATAACTTGGATAACACTGTCTCTGGTAATTCCTTCTAATCCACCAGCTGAAAGTGGAGGTGTTTGAATTATACCATCTTTTACAATAAAGATATTTTCTGCACTTCCTTCTGCAATTTTCCCCTGATTATTTAACATAATTGCTTCATCATATCCATTATCAAGTGCTTCCATTCTTGCTAAAGCTGCATTTGCATAATTTGATGCAGCCTTTGCCTGCATTGGCTGAGATCTTGAATCAATCTTAATCCAACTTGAAACCTTGCACTTTGCTCCAGAAAATTTCCCTGCTTTTGATTCTCCCATCTTCCATTCCCAGCATGCGATAGAAACATCTACTTTATTTTGAGTTGGTGTTAATCCCATTGTTCCATAACCATAATAAACCAAAGGTCTAATGTAACATTCCTTCAATCCACTTGCAATTACTGTCTTGATAATTGCATCAGAAATTTCTTTTTTAGAAAACTGCATCTTCATAGAATACAATTTTGCCGATTTGAATAATCTATCAACATGTTCTGGTAATCTAAAGATGGCCGAACTCTTTGATGTATTGTAACATCTTATTCCCTCGAAAATTGATGTAGAATAATGCAATGCATGAGTCAAAACATGTACCTTGGCATCTTTGAATGGTACTAATTTTCCATTCATCCAAATTTTCCCAACTTCTTGCATAAATGACAAAAAAACTTTACCAATTTAAAGAATTATCTTAAATGATCATTGCAAGAAAACCTACAAACTAAATATTCAATGAAGTTACAGATTTTAATATGGAGTGGGTTTTGGGATTTCCTGCAATTGCTCTTTTGATTCTAGGTCTGATTGGTCAAGCTTTTGAAATGAGAAAGATTAGGCTTACAATCTACAAAGATGAGGAATTGGCCTCAGCCAACATTTTCATGAATAAAAAAAACTTTAAGTGGTATGCAATAATTGGCTTGGGAATTTTTTTGTGGTATTTGGCTGAGCAAATGTAATTAGATCTATATAGATCAGCTCTAAATACTAGAAATAATAACAATTATTATCGCGTGTTTTGGGTAACGCCGAGCTGAATCTAGATAAAGGCTCAAGAACAAACCCATGTTGGCGTTACTGATGAAAATCAGTACCGCCTGTAATACTTAATTAAATAAAATTAATCTTTGATTTTTCTTGATGTACTGCATTAATAGCTTTTCTAATGTTTCCTTTAGAATCATCAATTACAATAATGATTCTTGAGGTCTCTTCTTGTGCATCCATATTCAATATATTAAGACCAACTTCACCAATCTTTGCACTCGTTTTTGATGCAACATGTTGAACTCGCCACATTTCATCTCCAATTAATGTAATAACACCTCTGTTGTATGTTATTGTTGCAAGAGAATCAAACCCTAGAAAATATTTCTCATTTCTCTTCACATAATCCCCGTTAAGAAAGAGAATTCGTGAAAACTCTACTCCATCTTTGGTAAATGGAGACAAAATTATGAATTCACCATATCTCTTATCTTTTTCAAGTGATGTTAACAATTTTTGAACGTTAGTTGTTTCTATTCTAAAAATCGCACAGTTTTCTTTTCCAGTTACAATTTTTATGGGATGATTATCTTTGTTATCTGTATTTCTTTTTATTGTGGTGGTTTTTGATGGTTTTCTCATATTAGTGATAACAATTGGTATATCTACTCCATTTTCAACAATCTCCTTGATTGCAATAGGGTCCAAAATTTTCATACCAAACATCCCTGCAAGTCTTGCCTCATTGTATGATAACTGATCAACTTCAGTCAGTTCACTATCTACAATTTTTGGATCAGCTGACACTACAGAATTATCTTTCTCAAAATCTATTTTGGTATCATATTTTTTATGGAACAATATCCCCAAATCCGCAGCTGTTCTATCAGAACCGCCACGCTCAAAAGTTGTGATTGTTCCATCAACTGTTTTTCCAATAAATCCTCCAATTGTAACAATGTCATTTTCCTCAACTAGTTTTTCTGTTTTCCCTAATTTCTCATGAGATTTTACTGCAAGAAAATTCGTTGATTCTATATTATTATCCGTAATGATTGGCCAATCATCAAAGTTTACTGCCTCACTCTTCATTTTATTACTTCTTAAAATGTAATTCATTACATGAGACATCAAAATTTCTCCAGAGAATGCCAAAGAACGTGCTCTTATCTCATCTGCAAATTCCCTTTTTTCATATGCCTCATCTAATGCTGTTTGGGTCATTTCTAGGAACAAATCAATTGTTTTCTTACATTCATTCTTGTTTTCAGGGTTAACCATCTCCAAAATTTTCACATATGTTGATTTTACAAGTTCAAGATTTGCTTTTGTACCATTTTCAGCATTTTTTCCTTGCTCCAAAATAACATCAGTCAAAGAACGCTTTTTCTCATTATACACTGTAAGTGGTGCTGAAAATACAGCAAGAATCTTTGAATTCTTTTTTAAATCAGTAATTCGATCAATAATTAAAGGAATTGTTTCTCCATTAGGACCGATGGCACTGCCTCCAAACTTGGCTACAACTAATTTTGTCATGATAAATTAAAAAAATTATTGGCCATCTATTAAGCATTGGATCAAAAATTTATCAAATCATCTTCTGGATTAATTCAGATGCTACTGTTGCACCATTTGTTTCTAATGGCATTCTTTTTTGTTCTAACTTTTTAGTAATTAATTCTTCCAATTTAAAAATATCATCAAATAGGTATCCTTCATTCCTCGCATTATCTTCTTGTTCAAAATGTCCTTTGATTGGAATGAATATGCTTGGAGTACCATATGTTTTGGCCTCATCTATTGTTGATTTACCTGCAAGTGAAACTAGAACATCAGATGCAAAAATTACTTCATGAAGATTATCTACAAATCCAAAATTTCTAATGTTCTTTCCAAATTTTTTAGATACTGATGGTCCTGAAACCACGACAACATCTACATCTTGTTTTAATTTAGGAATAATACTAAGTGTTTTTTCAATTAAAAATAACCCTGCGTCTGTCCCACCAATAGATATT
This sequence comes from Candidatus Nitrosopumilus sp., assembly GCA_029864235.1. GTDB lineage: Archaea > Thermoproteota > Nitrososphaeria > Nitrososphaerales > Nitrosopumilaceae > HKST03. The sequence continues at coordinate 4,957 of JAOTTW010000051.1, read as the reverse complement.
AGAATTGTTTTCTTTTCAAATGATAGTTTATTTCGTAATTCCTCTCTTGTAGATTGTGTTTGTCTCACAATTGGCCCAACTCTTTTTATGTTTCCTTCATCATCACCTGTTTCTGGAATTATGACCATGTCACACTTTTGAATAATACTTTGCATTGATTTATTCATCTTTTTTTCAATAAATGAACTGAACCCTTTTACAAAATGAGTTTCTAAAATATCTGTAATTAGAACTGTAGGTATTTTTTTCTCCTGCCCAACAGTGAGTGAAGCAAAATCTTCATCACTTACAATTAGATTGGGATTATCATTCTGAATCACTCTGTTTGAAATTTTTTTACATTCTTTGTAATATTGAAAATAATTCCACAGCCATCTGGCAGGATTTTTCAGGGAACCATTCTCTACAATGAAATTTGGTGGATTGTAAATGCTTTCAACATTAAATTTTGAATTTTCAATAATTTTGGCTGCACCACTTCCTGATACAAATTTGAATGTGTGATCTCTGATTTTTTCTGCAATAGCAATATCTCTTGTTGCATGACCCAATCCAATTGGACTGGAAAAAAATTCTAAATCAATCATAATCTTAAAAAAATATGATCAAATTTTTAGATTGTTTTTTGTCTCAAAGTTTAAATGGTTTTTAAGAAGGTAGGTTTCTGGGCTCATAGTCCAGATCGGTTATGACGTCGCCCTTACACGGCGAAGATCCGGGGTTCAAATCCCCGTGGGCCCATACCTTATGAAAGTATGATGATTTAATTATTTTTTGAGAAAGATGAAAAGATGAAAACCTGGTTTTCAGTTTTGTGGAAAATCTGAAATTGTAACTTTTTATTATTATAAATGATAATAATTATTACAAAAATTTTCTTTTTTTGAAAATAATACATTCATCAGACAAAATTTTGCAAAATAATTAATTGAAATTTCTTTTTTTATAATTTATGAAACTCTGATTTAATGAAATTAAGACAATATGTTTGTATTTAACACAAAATTCTAAAAAAAAAATGCTATTTGGAAAAACAAAATTCTTGATAACAGGAATTTGTGTTGTTTCATTATTTGGTTTCCTAACATTGTTTACTATAGATTCACAAAATCAAACTTTATTATTTAACAAAATTTTAGATTCTGCAGAAGCATCAGAATCAAAATCACATGTGATAAAATTGTCGGCAGTACCTCTTTCAAATGGACAATTGGCTTACGAGATGCTAAGCCACGTTGTAACTCATGGGTCAGTAGAGACTGATCTTACATCAAATTATAGTGGTGATCCATCAATTCCCGGCCCAATCATTGTAGTTGATGAGGGTGATGAAATAGATATCTCCCTGACAAATAATATTCCTGAAAATTCCTCTTTTGCAAGTAACATAGTAAGTCTTCATGTTCATGGAGTTCATTACGAAATTACCAGTGATGGAACTCTAATGTCTGTCAACGGGGTTTCAGACCAGGGTGCAGCTCCAGGAGAGACAAGAACAATCCACACAACATGTGGACCGATAAAGATCAAACAGTAATTTATCAAACCGAGTGGTTTAGCAACAAACTCACCACATTTGATAGAGCAACTGGAGCACCAATTTCACAAATAAAAGTTGGTGAGTCACCATCTCACGTAATGACTAGGCCAAATAATGATGATATCACTGTTGCACTAAACGGAGAAGAAGGAGTTGTAGAGATATTAGCAACAACTTCACCATCTGAAGTAAATAGAATAATTGCAACGCAAGGATTTGGCCTAGACTCTACACATCCACACGCCCAATGGATTAGCTCTGATGGGCAAACTATGATTACACCAAACGCATTTACACATGATGCAACAATCTATGGATTTGATACTGAAACAATTAATTCCAGAACTGCTACTGGAATAATCCCCATTGCAACTGCAATGACTCCTGATGACGAGTTTGGTACAGTAGCAAACTTGCTTAGCAGCACAATCAGTGTTGTTGACTTGGATGACGGAACTCACATTAGAGACATTAATCTTCTTGGTACCTATAACCCAGTTGTCCTTGTAGGCATCAATGATGGTCCTGGTTCTCTTCTTGGTATCGATTTGGGTCCTGTAGCAACAGGTGATGTTGCAGCACTACCAATTCAGACTCCAATTGGTCCTGATGGACAATACATGGTAACTGCTAACACTCTAACTGCAAATATCACAATCACTGATGTATCAGATCCTGATCCAAACAACTGGTTTATTGCAGCAACTCTCCCATGTGATCCAGGATGCCACGGAGCACAATTTGGTGCAAAATCAGGTGGTGGTTATTACTCATATGTCTCAAGCAAGTTCGCTAACGATCTAATCGTAATTGATATGGATAGTCTTAGTATAGTGGGAAGAATTCTCTTAAACCCAGATGTTGGTATCATATCTGATGATGAAATAGTCTCATTACATAGAATGGGTGGACAGGGCCTTATGCCAATTCCAAATGTCTACAATGGCTGGGTACAAAACCTGCCCGATGTTTGGAAAGCTCAGCTAACTGAATCACAAAAAAATCCACTTTCACCATAACTCTTAACATTTCATAAACAGAATCAGAGGATTTCGTGCAATTATAGACTTTGGAGTAAAATAATCCCTTCTAGTTGTATTTGGTAATACATGATTGGAAATCTTGAAAAAAAACCTTGCTAAGCAATTTGAAATAAAAAAACCTTGATTAAACATTAATTTTTACACTTATCTGCTCCCAAAATTATCCCCAAATAACTGGGTGAATATATGTGGACCCATTTACCTTAGAGGATCTTAGACTAAAATGTACAATAAAAAATATGCAAACTACGTCAGAAACTAAGTTTATTTTCTTGCGAATTCACCCATCATCAAATTTCCAATAACAATTCCAAGTCAAATAACTGATGGAAAAGAAGGTAACCATGATGTTGATCTTACATGGATTTCTGTAAATATTGTTCCTGAATTTGGTTTAATTTCCATCTTTGTGCTTAGCATTACCTTTGTTTTGTTATTAATTACAATTAGAAACTTAATCTTCTGATTAAATTTCTAGAATTAAATTCTAATAAATTAAATTTAGATTAGAAATTTACCTATTTTTCAAATATGATTTTTAAAAATGGAGTTAATTAGGTGGTTATCTAATTTTATTTTAGAAAGGTGTTGATTTGAAAGTTATTGTGGTGTCTTTGTTTGTTTGTGTTCTTTTTCTATTCTCACTAGAAATTGATTCAGTTCATGCAGAAGCACTTAAAGTAATTATTCCTCCAAGAGCATCAGATCCTACAAATCCCTTTCATTTCATTCCTTCAGATTTGCAAATACTTGTACTTGATACAATTAGATGGGAAAATAACGATTCAGTTATCCATACTGTGACTTCGGGTACCTATAGCAGTGGCCCTGATGGAATTTTTAATAGTGGTCCCTTGGAACCAGGTGATTCTTTTAGTTATCGATTTCTTTGGAAAGATAGTGGTATCGTGACATATTTTTGTACAATCCATCCTTGGGTAAATGGTATTGTAGAAGTTCAAGATCCTGAAGGCATTCCTGTTACACGCATAGCCAAATCTGGTTCTATTGAATTGGCAGAGATGCAAGTTGTACAAGGAGACAAGATTGCTGAGCTGGCATTAACATTCAATGAATTTGATGTTGTAATCAATTCACATCGTCAAGCTGCTCGTCATTATAATGATGCTGCACTGGAATATTCTCTGTTGGAAGAAAATCAAAATGCTGCAAAATTTTATCAAGAATCAGGATTGCAATATCATTATACAGCATTCCAACTAGAAAAATCTGGCAAACTACAAGAATCAACAAAATACCACTATCAAGCAGGAATACAATATCATAATGCTGCACTACAATTCAAAACCATAAATGATTACACCAATTATGGAAAGCAGTTTTCTGAATCTTTTAAGCATAAGAGAATGGCAAAATATGGTTCAGACTATGTATTGCCTCCTAAACAACAAATGCGATGGCTTGTAGAACCTCAAGAAATTATATGCAATGAAGGCTTGGAGCTTATCTTCAAATCAAGTAATGGAGAACCTGCCTGTTTTACCCCTTCAAGTGCCTCAAAATTAGTACAAAGAGAATGGGCTAGACGATAAAAAAATTAGCGTCAAAGATCATAGTTCAAGTAATTTCAAGATATGAATTCTGATTTAAGGTCAAATTTTGGGCATAGAATAAAATTTTATTGTTAATTTTGTGATGGAATCAAACTAATTAGATAATCCCCTTGATGGAATTTTATTCTAGCATTGTTTAAACCCCAAAAATAAAATTCAAATTCTCGTGAACCCATGGAATCTTTTTTTAGACTAGTTAATTGAAATTAAAAATAACATGGTTAATTTCTTGGTTAACTTAATTTAATTACAGTTTTTCTTTGTTAATTGCTGCTTTGTTTAATTACATCAACATGAAATAAAAACTACTTTTTAGAAAAATGAACATTCATTTAGTTTTTCCATAATAATTGAATAATTTGTAGTCATGTTGATATGGTAATTTTTAGGTATGATAATATCTAATATTATCAAGATGTGACAAAAACACCAAACTCATAAAACAAAATGATGGAACATATCAAATTGAAATTCCAGAAAAATATATATCAAAACTTGATTGGAAAAATGGACATATTCTAAAAATAGATGCTGATACCAATAAGTTAGTGATTAAAAAGTTAAGTGGATTTATTGGAATGTGATCTGAATTTAGGAAATAATGGAATGAATGATCATCTTTACCCTCTCCAAGAAATACTGGAAAAAACATTTTTTCTTCACCCAATTCATGTTTTTTAATTTCTCAGATCCCACCTATCCAGTTTATGGTTCATTAAGTAAATGTAAATCCCTATTTCTCTTTTTGTATGACTACAAGATTTATCAAACTGCATTTTTTCAATCCTAAATTAAAAAAA
>JAOTTW010000050.1 GCA_029864235.1 Candidatus Nitrosopumilus sp. | reverse complement strand
TAGGACAAGCACATACTGGTTCAGGAAAGACAGCAGCATTTTCATTATCAATGCTTCAAGAAATTAAGCCAAAAAAAGGGATTCAAGGATTAGTTATAGCACCTACAAGAGAGTTAGCAATGCAAATTACAGAAGAAATAAAAAAATTTGGAAAATACACAAGAATCAGAGTAGCAACCGTTTATGGTGGTCAAGGGATGGGATTACAGCTAGATGCACTGGAAAGAGGAGTAGAGATCGTGGTTGCAACTCCAGGTAGACTAATTGATCATCTAAAACGGGGCTCAATTGAGCTTGGGAATATTACACATATTGTTTTGGATGAAGCAGATACGATGCTGGATATGGGATTCATTGACGATATTCAATTCATTTTAGATTTAGCCCCTGAAGAGAGAGTCATGTCATTGTTTTCAGCTACAATGCCTACTGAAATTCTACGATTGTCTGAAGAATATTTGAAGAATCCTAAACAATTTCTTCTTGATGCAGATGATCTTAGCGGGGAGGGAATTGATCAAGCATATCTAGTCATTAAAGATAGAGACAAATTCAAGTATCTAATTGACTTTCTCAAACAGACAAAGGGACAATCCATTGTATTTTGTTCTACAAAATATAGAACAAGAGATGTTGCAAAATTCCTGCATCAGGAGAAATTTGATGCAGTTGCAATTGAAGGAGATATGTCTCAACATAGAAGGGAGCAGTCAATGGCAAAATTTAGAACAGGTAAAGCAGACATTCTTGTTGCAACAGATGTAGCATCAAGAGGAATCGATGTACCAAGAGTAGAACTTGTAGTAAATTATGATGTTCCAAACCAAGAGATGGCGTATTTTCATAGGATTGGAAGAACTGCAAGAGCTGGTGCAAAAGGAAAAGCAATAACACTAGTATCATATTCATCAGTTGGAGACTGGAATTTAATCAAACGTCAAATCAAAGTAAGCTTGACTGATTTGAATAAAGAAATGGGAATAGAAATATCCATTCCAGATCCACTAAAAAGACAAGTTCCCACTAGAAGATATGGTTCACAACCAAGATCAGGATATTCTAGAAGTTCACGGTCTGGTGGATACGGTAGATCAGATAGAAGAGATTCCAGGGACGAGCGAGGAGGTAGAAAGAGATATGGTGACAGAAGTGGAAAAAATAGTTACGGTGGTCGTAGCAGATGGTAAAGTGTAAGACTTAAAGACGAGCGAAACAAGAATTATTCCAAGATAAAATAATGCATAAAGGATTCATTTTATTAAATTCTGATATTGGAGCTGAAGAATACATTATTGAAGAATTAAAGCATATGTCAGATGTGAAAAATGCATATCTTACTTTTGGTGCATATGATGTAATAGCCGAAGTTCAAACACAGGATCAAGATACTTTTGAAAAGACAGTTGGAGAAATTAGAAAACTATCTAGAGTTGTCAGCACGATGACATTAAACGTTGTAAATCCCGAATAATTGTTATATGAGATAATTGAGGTTCATTCAAATGGAAAAAATTGAATATGAAGGGACAGTCTGGGCAATAAATCACAACAATCCTGAACCTTTAGTAGAACATGCTCTCCATCAACTAGAACTTCACGGTATAAAAAAAGAAGATATCGTATTAACAGATGCACCAGAAAATGTCAAAGTAGGAGCAATCGTGGTTGAAATTTGGCCATATCATCTTGATGTAGCAAAGGTTAGAACCATTAGAAATGAGTCTTTTATCAGTGGAACAGTAATGATAATTGAACTGAAATTAGATGAAGAAGGCAACTATACAGATTAATTTTGAAAAAAAATAAAAAACAAAATATTATTTTGGCTGTGATTGCAATTATCATAGTCAGTACAGTTGTGGGTTACAATTATTCTTTAGATCAGACCAAACAAAAAGGACTAAAATTTGGAAATGATCTTCAAAAAATTCAAGAAGATGTAAAACAGATTCAGGATGAGTTTAACTCAAAAATTATTCAATGGCAAGAAGGAGATTTGACCAAAGAAGAAGTTTTCAATTATTCAGAATTACATTTTAAGAGATTAGAAAGTACCATTCTAAAGTATGATGAGTTAGTCATTCCAGATATTTTTAGTGCATCAGTAGAACTCTTCAGATTATCCACTCAATCTCAATTGGAAAGCGATAAAGAATTTGTAGAATGGATTAAAAATGGCCAAGAATCAAGCAGGATAAGATCAGATTCATTATTACAAGAATCATTTGATTATGAAATGATGGCTTTGGGCCAATTTAATGTTGCAAAGATAGGGGTAAAGGAATATGACACATCAGGGAAATTTGAGGTACCTAAAACAGATTTATCAGACAAAGTGAATAAAATTTGGGAGAATATGAAAGATGAGTGTTATTCTCTTTATGGTTCAGTCCAAGTAAACAATCAAAAGGAATTAGAAGGATGTTTGAGTAAAGCTGATAAATGGAAGATAGAGCATCTTCCATAACTTGAGCAAACTTATTTAAAGTTCATGACAAGTAATATCGTGAAAAAAGTTTTTCTAATTTTATTTATATTTGGAGGAATAACACCTATGGCATTTGCAGATGTCTCTATTCAAAATGATCAGAGGTATTTTGGAGATGACGGCACATTGCATATTGTAGGAGAGATTCAGAATAACTTAGATATGCCACTAAATCAGATAATCGTTTACGCAACTTTATACGATACAAATAATCATATCATAGGCACCAAAGAAACAAGCTCTTTAGTAAATATCATCATGCCAGAAATGAAAGGGCCGTTTGACTTTATTCTAACAGATTTAGAATCAAAGAGAGTTGAAAAATATTTGTTAGATACAACCTACAAGATCAGTGCCCCAAAAAACCAGGTAATAGATGTTACATCATCAGAATTGTCAAGGGACAATCTTAATAATTTAATGATTACAGGAATTGTCACAAACAAAGGAGAAACAACAGCAAATACAGTCTCAGTTATTGCAACTCTTTATGATAAGGATGGAAATGTGGCAGCAGTTACACGTGTTCAGCCAGAACCAGACTATTTAGAAACAAACAAGGAGATATTTTTCCTAGTTACAATTCCAGACAAATCCCAAACAACTAAAATTCAAGATTATTCTCTAGTTGCAGAATCAGAAGAGTATGCAGCTGTGCCGGAATTTCCAATAAGCTCACTTGCATTACTAGGAGGAATTTTATCAGCATATATCGGGATTACAAGATTTTCTGGCAAAATTATAACAAACTTGATTTCTGCAACAAATTTAAAGTAGGCTCTATTTCTTTAACGATTTCCTTTTTATCAAGAGGGATAGGTTTGGAAAATAGTATTGGAAATGTGATTGTTAACATGTCTTGATCAGTATGAGAAATTCCAATGTAATGTACATGATTGTTTGTTTTAGAAATAAAATCATTCCATTTTTCCAGATGGATTTTTACTCGGTTAATTTGTGATTCTAATTCACCGATATTGATATTCAAATCAGTACCAAACAATCTAAATTTCACTAGAGGAACCATAAGAAATCCACCAAGAATCTTGGCATTAGTTTTTAGCATTTGAGAAATAATTTCTTCAGGGTTTTCTTTTGAATGAATTTCTCCATAATCTGGATCAAAGTAACCTGCTATCATTTGTTTAGAATCATATATTCGATAAAATTCTTCATCCAGATCCAGGTTCCACATTAATTACGTACAATGCAGGAATAAATAAACAAGTTACTAATGAAATTAAATAAGAAGAAGAAGAGGAAAAAATATGGGAATTTCAAAAGAAAATAAGGATTTCATTAACAGTTTGATTGATTACTATATTTGTGAATCAGAAGCATACAGACAAATCGCAGAAAATTTTGTTCCAGAGATTCAATCAATTGAAGACACAGCATTTGGAATAATTACAGGTTGTGTGTATTCAGGATTTTTGCAGGCATATCAGAATCAGCAGTTGGCTCCAGGTCTAGAAGACATGAGGGAATTTCATCAAATTATAAAAGAGCGAGCTTCACTAATTAAAAAAGCAATTTTAGATCCCCCAAAACAACAGAATGCACAAGAAGAGCCTGAAAAAGAAATTTAATTCTTGATTGGAGAGTGTAAAGTTTGACACTCTCCAGTTCTTCGTAGGACACGGTCGAATTATCGCATTACAATGAAGACAATGGATCTGGTTGGGATACTAGAATCATAGTATTTCATATTAAAACAATTACGTAGAAATTATTAGTATAGATCTAGATAAAAACAAGAACGGTACAGTTTAATTTAATTTCAGATAAGGAAAGATATGAAGATAGAGGGTGGCAAGATTATCTTTGGGCTAGGTGTTGCATCAGCTGTTGCAACTGCAGTAATTGCATTGTTTTTTGCCATACAATAAAGATAAATCATCTACTTATATAATCAAAACATTGTCAGCTACAAATGAATTCAAAATCACTCAATTAGTAGATAGTGGTCAGATAATTCAATTAACTCTGATAGAAAACGTTTCAACAGAGCCAATTTCTCAAAAACAGATGATCATTGAAAATGTTTCAAAAAAATTAGATTCAGAAACAAAAGAGCAAGTAATGCCATTACTGGAGGCAATTTTACAAGCTCAACCCACAGTAAATATCAAAACTTATCAGCAGACACAAATCACAATTGCAATGCCAAAATCAAGATATGACAACATGGGGAGACCTCAAGTAGGCAGCACAATAGAAATTAATCTGAGAAAAATCTAGAGAGATGATTCTAATTTTTCAATTGTATACAAAGGCAATGAACAAGTAAAACCTTTACAGATAAAGACAGATGTTTTATCGTCAAAATTCTTTCCTTTAAAAAATGGGAATGTGGATAAATTCTCTAATTGTGATTTATTTTGAACTGTCACCATAATAGATTCTGGCAGGAATTTATGGTACAGAAAATTACAAATTTCAGGATTTTTATCATTGATTATTGTAATCTCAGTAGGTTTTTGTAAATACATGTAAATTGTGTTTAAAAGATAACCAAATCCAAAAGGATTTTCAGCCGCCATTTGCGCCTGAGATTCCATAATTTTAATAGAAATCTCAAGGAATTGTTTTTCCTGAGTAAGATGATACAATCGTAACATTACAAATGCAGATACGGAATTTCCTGAGGGCATAGATAAATCATAATTACTTTTAGGACGTATGATTAATTGCTCATGGATGTCAGATGTCATGAAAAAGCTGTTACTTTTCTCATCCCAAAAGTGAGCCACCAGATAATGACCAAGTTGTTTTGCTAAATTCAGATATTTAGAGTCAGGGCGTATCTCAAATACATCAAGCAGTGCATTTACAGAATAAGAATAATCCTCTAGATAACCATCAATTTTTGCAGTCTCATTTTTGAAAGTATGAAGTAATTTATCATCAGATAAAAGATGTGTTTCAATAAAAGAGATGCAATTTATTGCAGCATCAAGATATCTTTTGTCATTTGTTACACGATATCCTTTTACAAATGCAGTAATCATCAAGGAATTCCAGGAGGTCAAAATTTTATCATCTAATTCAGGAGCAGTTCTTTTTGAACGCACTTCAAGTAGTTTTTTACCACAAGAATCTAAGATTTTTTGTACTTTTTCTTCAGATATACTAAAATTAAAAGCAACAGTGGAAATGTGGATATTATTACATAGAATGTTATTTCCTTCCCAATTCCCGCCATCAGTTACATCATAAAAAAGACAAAATAATTCTGCGTCATCACCTAGAATTTCTTTTATCTCAGTTTTTTTCCAAACATAGAATTTTCCTTCGATCCCGTCAGAATCAGCATCATATGCAGAATAAAATCCGCCACCTTTAGAAGTCATATCTCGTAAAACAAAGTCTAGTGTTTTTTTGAGAACTTCAAGGTAGAAGGGATCTTTTGTAATTTGGTATGCCTCAACATAATTGATAGGAATTAATGCATTATCATATAGCATCTTTTCAAAATGTGGTACCAACCATTTTGCATCAGTTGAATATCTATGAAACCCTCCACCTATTTGATCAAATATTCCACCTTTTGCCATTTTACTCAGAGTTTTAAGTGCAAATTCATTGAATTTCGATAGTCCTGAAATTTTTGCATACCTAAACAAAAAAGATACATTTGCAGCGTTTGGGAATTTTGGTGCAGAACCAAATCCACCGTAAGAGTAATCGCCTAATTGAAATAGGTTCATCGCTGCCTCATCAAGAATACTTTTTTCTAGTTTTGATAAAATTTTGATTGTTTCTGTTTTTTGTAATGCATTAAGAAAGTTCTCTGCTGCTTTTTCAATATCTTTTGGTTTTTCTTTCCAAGATTGTGCTAATTGCCTTGTAATACTTCCAAATCCTTGACGTCCATATGAATCAAAAACAGGAAAATATGTGCCGACATAGAATGGTTTTTGATCAGGAGTAAGAAATACACTCAATGGCCATCCACCTTGACCTGTAACAATCTGACATACTTTTTGATAAATATCATCTAGATCAGGCCTCTCTTCTCTATCTACCTTAATGTTTACAAAATTTTCATTCATGAATTGCGCTAGATCTTTATTTTCAAATGATTCATGGGCCATCACATGACACCAATGGCAAGAACTGTATCCAATGCTAAGAAAGATAGGCTTGTTCTCATCTTTTGCTTTTTTTAATGCATCATCGTTCCATGCATACCATTGAACTGGATTATGAGCATGTTGAAGCAAGTAAGGACTTGTTTCATAGATAAGATTATTTTCAACCATGTGAATTCATTACTTTCTTGGTATTTGTACTTAATTGGACAAAATTAGAAAATTCCTTTGCCCTCTTCTAATTCATAAATTCGGAGATTAATTTTTGCCAGTAACTTTACTTTTGATTTATGGGCTTTTTTGTTGTGACTGTAATCTTTTTTCTCAATTAATTCCTGTAATCTTTTTAGTTGTGTAAGAGATAATTTTTTGAATTCATTTTTTGAACTAGAAATTAATTGTAAGAGTTGAATACGTTCTCTATCTTCCTCGGTAATTTCATCTGCCATAAAACAAATAGAAAAGAGGTCTTTATTTTTCTAATGCATAAAATAAAGAATAAAAAGAAAATTAATGCGGTATAGCATCAATTAACTCAGTTGTTTTGCCCTTTTCAGCGCTTTAAGATATACAGCTTTCTTTTTACGAGCAGACTTCTCCGCTTGTTTTAGTGCTTTTTTAGTAGTTTTGATCTTGTTAGTTGCTTTTATGAGCTCATTTTTTCTTTTGTTTGCAACAATTTGTGCTTTCTTTGCAGCTTTACCTACTACTTTTCTTGCGTTTTTCTTTGCGTTTCTTGTAGGTTTTTTAGCTGCACTGGCAACTATTCTTTTTGTTTTTCTTACGGTTTTTTTTGCTGTTCTCTTTACTTTTCTAGATGATTTTTTAGCAACCACAGTTAATAAAAATTTTCATATGTTAAAAGTTCTATGTGTGTAGAAAATTTTATGTTTGAACAAAAATTGTTGTCAATCTTTTTGCTCAAGTTTGGAAAAAACAGCAGTTATTTGTTTATATTTTTTCTGAATTTCTTTCAGTTTTGTTTCAACTAATTTATCATCAATATTTTTTAATTTTAATTCTTCATATTCTGACATTAGTTGTTTGTAATCACGATGTAATTTTTCATAGTTTTTAACATCAGAATTTTTCATTTATAATTAAAAGAAAGTATCATTGATATGTATTTTTGAGAAAAAGTTTTGTTACTCAATCAAAAAGTTTTAGAAAAAAATTACAAGAATCTCTTATTGGAAATAAAATGTGAGCTAAATTATTAAAAAAATAGCAAAACATGATGAATCTTAAAATCCTATGCTAAAAACATGGTAATATGGAAAAAATGAGAGCGATGGTATTATCTGAATGTGGTCCTGTTGAAACAAATCCATTAGAATTATTAGAAATTGATAAACACGGAATAAAAAGGCCTAATGAGATTTTACTAAAAATTGAAGCCTGTGGTGTCTGTCATTCTCAACTTCATGGAATTGAGGGAGATTGGATAGACATTGGAATTCCACCCAAATTACCAACGGTTCCAGGACATGAGCTAGTAGGAAAAGTTGTAGAAATAGGTAGGAATGTAACAAAATTCAAAGTTGGGGACAGAGCAGGAATCACACCATTACTTGAGGCATGTAAAGAATGTCAATATTGTAAAGAAGGAAAAGAGTATCTTTGTGAATCAGCAGAAATTACAGGTGAATCCCTAAAGGGAGGATATGCAGAATATATCACAGTTTCAGAAGATTTTGCAACAAAAATTCCTCAGCATATGAAGTCCGATTATGCCGCACCATTATTTTGTGCTGGAATTACAGCTTTCAAGGCGGTAAAAGCTGCAGAGCCACAATCACATAAAAAAATTGGCATATTTGGAATTGGTGGAGTTGGACACATGGCTGTACAATTTGCACAGGTAGAAGGCTCAGAAGTGATAGCATTTTCTCGTTCACAAAATCATCTTAATGTTGCAAAAAGACTAGGTGCAAAAGACACAATGATTTTTTCTGAAAACCAAGAAAAGTTTTTGGAAGAAATTAAAAATAAACACGGAATGCTTGATGCAGCAATTGTTTTTGCGCCAGCAGATATTGTTACAGATACTGCAATCAAAGCAGTAAAAAAAGGAGGGATAATAGTAATTGCAACAGTTGGAAAGAATCCATCATTTATGGCATTTGAAGAAAAAACAATTAGGGGAACATTAATTGGTTCGACAAAAGATATGGAACAAGTGATAAGAATTTGTGATGAAAATAATCTTGAGGTAATTACTGAGACATTTCCTTTAGAAAAGGCAAATGAAGCTCTAAGAAAACTAAAAAATTCAGAGATAGAAGCTCGAGCAGTGCTTATTCCATGATTTTCAATCTAACTAAATAAACCCGATAAAGGATAACAATTAATGAACTGTAAAAGATGTCACCATACAAATGAAGTACATCTACCATCTGATAAAAGCACATCATTAATTAAAATGGGAAAATGCAATATTCCCTCTTGCACTTGCCAGCAATTTCTGGATCCTATCAAAGAAATTGATGAGGATTTGATATGATCATAATTCATATACCAATTCAACAAAATACATACATGAAGAAACATGCGCCCGCAGAGGAAATGCAAAATGAATTAGACAATCTTCTGTCTAAAATCAATGCCATGGAAATTATTGCATCAGACGAAATTCAAAAAGGTTCAGTCAAAGTTCTAAGAGCCCTTGTTGAAAGTCAGATTCATTCAATTAATGAATTTCAGCATTTAAAAAAAGCAATTGATCTATTAACATTACAATTGTTTGAGGTTCAAAACAAAATCAAGAATTAAGCCGAGTGTCACTTAGACCGCATTCAGGGCATTTTATTATGCTTGATTTTTCCAAAATCTGTTCGATTTTCATTTCAGAACCACAGCAAGGACATGGAATTTTTTCGGATTTTCCTGATTTAGGACTATTTGAATCATATTTTGGACGAGTGAGATAGTCCGGTTTTCCTTTAAGGATATCTTGTATGTTACATATTGGCCGATATCGAGAAATAATTTTTGAGATTACTTGTTTTCTCTGTTTAGGAGTAGCATCAAACATAGGAAGTATGGCAAGATGTAGAAATTTTTCAGAGCCTGATTTATCAACCCAACATTTGAAGTTGGAATTTTGAATGAAAAAGCCAGAATTATCAGTTTTTTCACAGTCAGAAACATAGATAATGTTGAATGTATCTTTCTCTCGAGATAGTATCAAATAGACTAATTTTTCCATAGGTGGTTCCCATTCTTCTAGTTTTATTGGTCCAAGAAACTCATATTGCAAAATTTGGATGCTCAATAAGTATAGATTTTCTTACTTTCTTTTCAATTTTCTTACCAAATTACTATATTGGCGGTATTTGATCGAGGTATAATTTCTTGAAAAGATTAAATTCAAGGAAGAAGGGTTTTTGATTAAATGAAAGAACCTCACAACCATGCAAAAGTAGGATATGCCATGATAGTAGTATCAGCTAGCCTAACAGCAGTTGCGTTGATGACACTTGCGATTGGTGCAGATGTTTTGTATGCAGATCAAATTCAAAGAGACAATCAAGCTCATTTTAACGAATGTAAAGCGAATGATTTCAAACCAGAGGGTTGTGAGAAATATTGGGATAGAATCAATAATGATGTCTCTGGAATTTACGTGGATTTGGAAAAATAATTTTTAAAATCCATTAGTAAAATCCTCCATGGTGTTTAGATTCCTAGTTAATTTATTCATTGCATAGAATGCACCACCTACAATTCCAGCTTGATAGAATGTATACAAAAATACTCCAGATGAGGTTGGATCAGACTTTGTGAAACTGAGTACAAGTAATGTAAAGAAGACAAAGGTTCCAACAAAGGTTACAATTCTATTAAGAATTCCAGTATTCATTCCAACAATTCTTTTTGTTGCAGCTGCCATCAGAGTAATACTAGTAATTATAAGAAAAGTTGCACCGCCGTTATAAGTAATAAACTCATTAACCCATACCAAGAGCCCATTTTCAAGTATCGTCATTTCAGGCATTATGCTACCACCATTTATTGCAAAATTCACAGAGCTGAACATTCCACCTATAACAAAAAAGAACAAGAAAATCTTTACAATTGATCTTTTAAATGGACTGCGTATTTCAGTTGGTCTAACTGCTCTCTCGGTAATCCTAACACCATAAAGAAAACCTACGGCCATTGCAGGTACAAACATGATATTTATCAAAATTGGGGATTCCCGATTAATTGCCTCAATTTGAGGATAAAAAATTAAAAAGACAAGAATTGCCAGAGAGGCAGATAAAGCAAATAGAATTAGATTAAGATATTTGTGAGCTCCAGATTCAGATTCACCATACTCCCAATTATACATTTTTAAGAATCATGGAAAAACGATTAAAGAGCAAGTCAAAAAATCATTTGTTCAAATTATCAATTTTTACTATACCTAAAAGTTCAGAGATCTAGCATCATACTAGCCGGATTATTTTGTTAAAGCGCAAATACGTGAAAACCAGGAGTGAATTGAATTCCTACAATCTAAACATATTCAAAATCAGTTTTAGCGTTCAGTTAGTGTTTATACAATTTATAGTAGAAATTTAGTTTTTAAATAAAATTGAACTTTTTTGGTACTCAAATTTTTTGTATTGTAAACAGAATTTTCTTATGCCATAGATTACAACAGAGGGTACAAGAAAATACATACCAATATTCAATAAAATCATACTAATTCCATATCCTAAAACCTCTTGATCAGAATTAATATCAACATAATTCAGAATAGATAAGGATGTGATCAATGGAGTCAATATTATCTTGACAGTTTCTTTAAAAACTGGATTTTCACGTTCATAGTCTGCTATAACCGGGCTAAAGGAGTAGTAAAAAATATTAAAT
>JAOTTW010000049.1 GCA_029864235.1 Candidatus Nitrosopumilus sp. | reverse complement strand
CGTTATTGTTTTATTTTTGACAGATAGGTCTTAAACTAAAATATTAAGACTCTGATGGCTTCCATTGAGTCTTCAAGTATTTTCACTAAAATAAAAAATCATTCCCTTATTCTACAATTGATAACGTATGATCTTCTGTGAACGACATTTACAGTATTTTTCGTCTGCCACACTTTCTGCAAAACTCTCTATCTCAGCATATACAAAATCCGGCAATGACATCAGATATCAACGCTATATCATCAGAATAATATTTGAATATGTGGTTACAAATAATGAATGAATGTTTATTCTTCTTCAATATTTTAAAATTTCTTAAATTCTATTTGAAGATGTTTAGATAAACAAAATGCAAAGAATCTTCTGTACCTGATTCATTTACAATAAGTACACAGGCTTTTGTCGCTATTTCTCCTAATTTTGCTCCTGAATTCCCATCAAGGCAAGAGTTGAACGAACATGTTCAAGTTTTCTAATGTTCCAATTGATGGTTTCTCTGAGTTTGTCTTTATTCAGATTTTCTATCTTTGCAACAATGTCATATGCCCCAAATGTTCCGTTAACCTCCCTCACTGATTCCATATGCTTTAGGTCTTCAATTACAGCCTCTTCAGAACCAAGATCACAACTAAGCAAGACATAGGCAGTCTCCATGAAATAAATGTGCCAAAAAAATATTTAAGTAAAACCATAAAAAATGTTTAAAATTATTTAATTATTTAAAAAAATATTAAACAATTAAAAATTTTAATATGTGAATTCTTAACATTAATCTCAAACTAGTGAGAAATAAGATAAGGCATTTTGTCTTTAACATGAGGGGTGGGATTTGAGCACTGACCGCATTTTGGACGAATAATTTGTGCATCATAATCAACTTCACCAATTACTTGTCCACAGATCACACACGAAATTGATCTTGTATCGTAGATGTTCAATTTAAGATTAGTATGGTTACGTCCTCAATAAAGTAGAGTATTGTGACAATGAAAATTTATCTGATTTTACAATATTAAATCAAACAAATTTTTCATTTTGATACAATTATGTTTATTGTTAGTTTTGCATTAACTGTTTCATGGCAGAAGCAGGACTTGCAGCGTATGGAGGTGAAATTACACTGGCAGTAGTACTTTTTGCACTTCGTGGGAAAGGACATCCTGAACCACTTGAATAAGGTGAATTCGATGGAATTTCAAAATGCACTATAATTGTAGTTTATTGAAAAAATAAAAAAAGTGAAGAGTTACTCCTCTACTATGAATAATCCTATCATTCCTGCATCTGCATGACCAACAACATGGCAATGGAACAGCCAAACTGCGGGCTTGTCTGGTTTAATAATGAATGATTCAAGCGTTCCTTGAACTAGTGGAAATGTCTGCGAAGTTATTGTAGAACCTCTTTCATTGGTACTTGAAATCATCTTATTTCCGTGCAGATGAAATGAGTGGATTTGCTCACCTAGATTTGTAACGTGAAATTCAACTGTTTCTCCAACCTTTGTCTTGTAGACAGGTAATGTGTAATTGAACTGTGCAACAACTCCCTCCAATCCTTTTTCTGCAAAGATCTCTTCAAGAGCCTTTTCTCCACCTGGTACTCCCATTCCATTCATGATATAGTATGGAACGGGACCTTTTTCCATTCTTTCAACGTCGTGACCTATTTCTGCCATCACGATTGGAATGTGTCTGTCAATGTATGGTCTTGGAGGATTTCTTTCAATTATGATATTGCCATAAAGACCTTGCAAAATATGATCCTTTATTCCAAGACCCTCAGATGCTGCATGGTCATGAAAAAATGTCGTTCCCCAAGTGTTTACATTGTACTCATATGTCCATTCGCCACCTGGTGGAATCATCGAGCCTGCTCCAACTCCTGTAATAACATTGACTGGGGATCCATCGTGTTTAGGATCATAATCACTCATGTGGGCATGGAAGCTGTGAGTTACATCATGATTATTGATTACCCTGACTCGCAATAGATCTCCTTGGTTTACCATTAGAGTTGGTGCGGGTACTGTTCCGTTATATGTCCAAGCATGCCAGACAGCAGTATCAGATATTTGAATGTCTGTTTGCTCAATTATCAATGTGTATTCTTTAACTGGTTGTTCTTCAGCTTTGACAATCTGTGGTATCATTTCAGATACAATTTGAGGCTGAACATCAGAGACAGTCTGTGTTTTTGTATTTAGATCTGGTAAAAATTGAATATTTCCTGTTGCTGCTACAATTAAAAATGCAAGCAGTATCGGAATTCCTATTAAACCAAATTTTTTCTGCATGATGAATTTTCTTATGTTATTCAATTAAATCAAAAGTTATTTTTTCAAATCTAGCAATTAACAGATGGATTCTTATTTGATTTCATGCCAATAAATTATGACCAAATTTTTCTAAATTCTTAATTCTACAAATGCTCTAAATAAATTCTAATTTAATATCTATCTCAGAGAAAACAACAAACTCATCTGAATTTTTTTTATTGTTCTCATTTCTTGATTTAATATTCTTCACGTGGGTCTCATAATATCTCCTCTAACTATATCCCCATGCATGTTGTGCTCCCAATTAAATTTGAACCATAAATTTCTTCTTATTTTGTGACTTGTGTTTGACCGAATACAATTTGATTCGATTTTTGAATACCATGATGCTAAAATCTAAAAAATTAATAGGAGTTTAAAAGCACTCCGATTAACTTTCTGCGTTATTAGTCTGGTGTAACATACTAGTACATGCATTTCTTCATCAAATGTTTTCTTCTGTTCAATTCATTTGAAGAGACTGATTCAGTTGAGAAAATAAAGGTCAATGAAAAACATTTGTTTGGCTTCATAATCTACATTAAGATTATGCAAATAGTTTTCTCAAATATTTGTCAAATATACAAATGAAAATTTACAGTTGTTTGTGAATTACTGAGAATAAAGTTAAGATCCATTTTGTTCAGCAATAAAAATATCACTACAACCGTGTTTTTGAGCCCATGATTCCCTTGCAAATTCACTTGATTCACAAAATCTAGAACTCAAATATCCTAAGTTTGTGTCTAATATCTCTTTATTTAGAATCATGTTATTACAATAAACAACACCAATAATTCTATTATGTCCTTCTGGATTTTGTCCATCATCTTCATCAACTAGAACTTTAGAACCAACAGGACAAATTGTTTGAATAAAATTTTTGGACTCTATTCCTTCCAGAGACTTCAATGTAGGAGAAGATGTCAATGCAAATCGTACATATTGATCATCAACGTGAATAGAACTACCATCAATTATTTTTGTTACTGTTCCAATAATGCATTTGGCACTTCCTGAACAATCTTGAACTGTAAATTGAGACGACGTAATATCAGAAATAGATTCAACAATGACGGGCTTGGATGCTTTTTCAATATCGTCATCTGAAAGATTTTGTGTACTTGACTCAGGAATAGAAATTATAAAAATTAATCCAACTATGGGAATAATTACTAGTGCAATCATTTTTTTATTCATACTATTTTTTATTTGATAGTACTAATTTTGTCTTTCTTTGAACCCTAATCTTGTATAACAAAGTTAGATCGTCACGATATTTTTTAAAACTTTCAGAATTCTCAATCAATTCAATTTCAGGATGTCTAGAAAGCCAAATTGTCTGATTTTGGAACCTAAATTAAAAACAAGTTACCCTGGTCCGGTCGATGTCAAAGAACTGCTTTCAAGTCAAAATGAGTACTGAAACTCCTAAAACCCAGTACCCTTGACAATTCTTTGGTAATTGTATTTGATGTGACATCTGATGATTATTCAGAAGATGATGGCAAGAGAAGACACGATATAGATGGATTTTCTCTAAGGATATTTTATCGGTGTTATGTGGTTTACAAGTATTGTTGCAACTCTAACTGTTTGTGAATTAATAAAGTAATCTAGTTGCTATAAAAGAAACTTCTTGAAAAACAAAATGAGTAATATGAACTACAAATAATCCCATTAACTGGGATTCAAATTAACTTATTTATTTATCAAAACGGGTTGATATTTCAATGATGAAAACACTATCAGTTCTAGCCATAGCATCAATTGCAATATCTTTAATGCTTATTGGAACTACCGATTCTTTTGCCAAACCTGAATCAAAAAACTTTGTTGCACCACTATCTGGCAATCAAGAGGTTCCACCAGTAGACACAAAGGCAACTGGACTTGCCAAATTTCAAGTAAACAAAGATGGCGATGAAATTAGTTACAAACTACTTGTCAATATGGATGATGTAACTCAAGCACATATTCATCTAGGTCCTGAAGGAGAAAATGGACCCGTTGTAGCATTTCTTTTCGGATTTGTTGCAGAAGGAATTGACAACAAAGGAATCTTGGCACAAGGAACAATAACAGAGGATAATGTAATACCACGAGATGGTTTTGATGGAACGTTAAACTCTCTCATCAATGAGATGAGATCAGGTAACACATACGTTAATGTTCATTCCATAGGCACCCCTTCAGGGGAAATTCGTGGTCAGATAGCTGAGGCAGGACCAAGTAGATAATCATTCTCATACAAAACCAAAAACTTTCTTTTCACTTTTTATTTTCAAATTATGAGAATCAAAAATTATTTCCATGTGGACAGTATGACCACATCTGATTTGAATCATGCACAAATGTAATAGTATTGAACTAAAACAAGTTCATTTGAAATGTGTCCACTTTTACCTCTAATTTGGTGGGTGAGTTTTTTTATTCAACTTTGAATCTTTTTCCATCTCAAATCCGCAACTGATCTCTAGAGATTTAAACTAAAATCATTCCCAAAAAGGTTCAAGCATAATGGGAATTAAACTTGTTAAATAAAAAATAAAAAAATGAAGGGTTCTGATTTAGTTGAGGTCTGCTTCTATAAGGAATCCATTTGGTCCTGATACAGTAACAGTGTCACCTGAGATCATGTCTGGAATATCAGAACAATCTGAACCATCATCTTCACATTGAGTGTCTAGATTAAAATCAATGATACCAAATTGGTCTGAAGTTGTCTGGAACATAGTTCCTGCAACCTCAATAGTAAAAGATTGGTTAGCTTCTACACTGGTAATCTCTACACTGAATTTCTTTCTATCTCCGTTATCTCTAGATTCGAATTTTGCCTTGCCATCATTAATGCCAGCAAATTCGCCTTCGATTTTAACTTCAGAATCGTCTTTTGCTAAGGCAAATTGTGTTGTTCCAATTGTAAGAACAGCAATTGTAAATATTGCAGCAATTTGCAAAGAAAGATTTTTCTTTGTTGTTTTGGTCATTAAAAATTTAATCAAACATTTTACTTTAAAACACTAGGAAGGATCTTATCAGATGAGTCTTAGCATGTGAGAATGACTTTTGTTTTTTTCATACAACAAAAAACCAATTCCTGTTAATCTCAAACAGTGAGATTCAGAATTAATATTGACAAGATAAAACATGTTCAAAATAACTTTTTCTGATGATTTATCAAATAGTATTATTATTTCATAGTTTGAGAATCAAACTAGAGATTTTAAATGACAATCACTAGTTCTCTACATTCATTTGAAATATTATGGTCATAACAAGTGAGAAACTAAAAAAAGCTATTTTGACTGCACTTGCAGACAAGGAAATGCTCGATATTCTAAATGCCTCTATGGATAGTTTAGTTTCTGGAACAGATATTGTAAAAAAATTTGATATTCCTCACAGTACAGCATATAGAAAAATCAAATGGATGCTAGATAATGACTTGTTGGTGGTAGTAAAGATGGGGTTTACAAATGAGGGGAAAAAATACAGTCTCTTTAGGAGTACAATAAGATCAGTAAATGTAAGGTACCAGAAAAATGAAGTAACTGTGGAATCTAGCAAAAATGTGGATCCGATAGAAAATACCACCAAAAATTTCTTTTCACTAGGGGATTCAATTGAGTGAAATAATAGAAATTAACATAATAAACAGTATTGCAATATTTTTCGCATCAGTAGTTCCTATCTATCTTAGCTATCATCTAAAAGGAAATCTTCAAAAACTAACCATCTTAGTAGGTATTTTTTCTATTGTTCATGCAATTTATCATACAACAGAGATATTTGGTTTCGAAGATGTTGCTGAGGATATTTTTGAGCCTGTTTCGGTTTTGGTACTAGTTATCTTTGGATTTTGGTATCTAAGAATTCGGAGTATTAGGAGGGCTACTGCATGAGTGAAGTCTTTTTACTAGGAGATCTTACACTAGTTCTCTTACTTATTGCAGTTGGAATTTTTGGATCCCTTGCGGTTCAATCAAAAAATGCAAGGAGCTTTCAATTTCAAATTGCTATAATCTTAATTATTTGGATAACCGGAGAAATTGTTGATATTTTAGGAGACATGGGATTGTTACAGCTAACTAACTTTGAGATATTGCCTTCAATCATTCACATGATCGCCATGATTTTGATTAGTGTTGTATTCTGGTTGAGATTCTACTATGCCAAACGTAGCGGTAAAAGGCTTACAGATGAACTCTATGAATAGAAAAATAGTGTATGGTACCCATATTGTGAGACTTATAACATGAGATTCTTCCTGACGTATTAAAACCGCTTTCTTACCATGCACTATAATGACAAACAAAAAACAAATATCGACAATTACAATAATGACATCTTTACTAGCTTTAGCAATCGTATTACCCATCAACGAGATTTATGCAGGTGACAGTGATAACCGAGTACGATTTGAAATAACTGATGAACCAGGAACTTGGTTCAAAAATGAAAATCCAATTCCAGAAACCACCGAGTCACTTGCAATTGCACAACCAGGTGCGAGAGTAGATTTCAAGATTGGCGGAGATACTGAAACAGTTCACACAATTACAAGTCTACTTTATCCAGTAGATACAATTAACGGACCTGCTGCTACAAACATGCCTTTTGATCAAACCAAACCTCATAGATCAGGAGGATTTAGTGTGGAATTAGAAGATCCTGGACTTTATGTCTTTACCTGCAAAATTCATCCTTACATGTTTGGTGCAGTAATTATTGATGATCCAGATACTGAAGGATTAGATCTTGGTGAGAATATTAGAATTGTTAACGGCATCACAACCCCTACTGCTAGTCCATTGGCTGTAAGCTTGTTAAAATCATTCTTCATAGTTACTGATTCAAATAACTGGCAAGATTACACCACTGGAAAATGGAATGTTACATTCCCACCAGTTGATGTTCGTGCCACAGATGGTACTGTTGTTAATTTGTCTGCATTAAACATTGTTGATGCTGATTTGACAACTAGCCTTCCTCAATACAATGGAATTGGTGAAGTTTGGGTTAATACTCAGTTTGAAAACACTGCCGGAAAAGATAATGTTGGTTCTTCAACTGCAGTTGACACCACAACATGGACTGTTACAAAAAAGATCGCACTTCCAGAAATTAATATGAATCATCCACATAACATGTGGACAGATCTCAATCAAGATGTAATCTATCAAACAATGTGGTTTGATACCCGACTTGCAATGTTTGATAGAGCAACAGGAGAGTTAATCGATGAGGTAACTGTTGGACATTCACCATCACATGTGATGACCAGACCTGATGATAATCAAAATATCTATGTCGCAATGAATGGTGAGGACTCAAACGATTCTGTGGTGGAACTTGAAGGCTCTGCAACTGATTTGAATATTACTAGAACACTAAACATAGGCGAACCACATCCTCACGGTCATTGGATGAACAAATATGTAATGGTGACGCCAAATGCATTTACAGGCACATCATCAATTCATGACTTTGATTCTGGTGATAGCACCATTATTTCAAATTCAGAATTGCTAGGAGTATCATCAAACGCTTTTGGTGTTCCAATAGCTACTGGAATGCATCCATCAGGTGAAAAATATTATGTTGCTAACTTGCTAGACCAAACGATCACATGTGTGTCCATTGATGAAGACGCATGTGTTGATGGCACAAACCTAGTTGCAACAAAGCCAATAGTTCTTGTTACAGGATTGCCAAATTTGTTTACTTTAGGTGATTTGGCTCCAATTCAAACCGGTTCTGCCGGTTTACTTCCAGTACAAACACCAGTTAGCCCTGATGGACGCTATGTAGTTACAGCAACTCTGTTACCTTCTGTTACAATTATTGACACCACAACTGATGAAATGGTTCTAAGTCTTGCATGTGATGCAGGATGCCATGGAGTCAACTTTGGTGCAAATGTTAATGGAGGTTATAATGCGTATGTCTCAAGCAAATTCTCAAATGCTCTAATTGTATTTGATCCAGCTGAGGCTGTTGCAGCAGACGATGACGATGGAATTCTTTCATCAGCAGAATCTGCAGGTGTTGTAGGAAGGGTGTTGATTGCAACAAACAATGCAAATTCTGATGCAATTATTGATGATTCAGTTACCGCACTTGATGGAATGGGAGGTCAGGGAGTTTTAGCAATTCCAAATCCATATGATGGATGGATAGAGCTAACTACTGATTCATCTGATCTATCAAATGAAGTACAAGAGTGGGTAGATGAAATGACCCCACAACAAAAGGATCCATTCAAACCATAACCTTTTTTCTTTTTTCTAAACACTTCTCAATAGAATAATTCCCAGAATCATTTCATGCAATACTTTGAATCCTTTGAAATCCTTAAGAAATTCAAAGGTATTCCAGGTACCTCACCAAGTTGATTCTAATTTCTGATAATTAGGTAGTATTTTAGATTACAATTTATCATTTAAAAAAAATTTCTAGGTGTGAAATTTGTGTATGAATCCTTAGTCATAAGATTTAATTCTAGTAGACGATTTACAAATGGACTAGTCACGAGTCCGTAGAAGTTTCAAGTTTCGTGACTTAAAGTGTTTATGTATTACAATTCTGTCTGGCTCAATTGCAATTACTTTGGGGTCATCTCTTAATTGTGATAATTGTTCTTCTGTGGCAGCAACTGCCATTCCATTGAAAACATATTGATAGGTGGTAATACTTTCTAGCTGATATGACTGTATAACAAGTTCGGCAAATTCTGTTTCTTCCAAAAGCACAATATATTGTCCTGGAATGATTTCGCCTCCTTTTACTTCTTGAGCTAAAACCTGTGTTGCCAAAGAATTTCCAGCTAAAATGATGGTAACAACTAGAGACAAAATAAGAATATTATATGATTGTTTATTTTTTTTTAATTTGGTATTTTATAAGATAAAGAATCATTTATCAGTTTTGAATAACAGAAAAGTAATTAGTAATTAATTCAGAATTAACCATTCTTATTTTCCTAATAGGATGTTTTGATATAAAGGAGAGTCATTTATTGATTTTTTTTTGAACATAGGTCATTATATGATACTTGAAACGGCCACGTTAGAAATGTTGTTAGGATATTAGATTTATTTAAAATAAAATTAGATAAACGTGGACATGTATATTACTAATAAAAGCTAAGGATGTTTTTTATCACACCAAAACTATTGTATGATCTTTACTAGATGAATATATTGACAGTTTCTTTGAAGAATTTCTCTTAATTGTGGCGGTTACTGCTGGAACCACAGTTTTTGCATATTTCCGTTCTATCAGGAATAAACAAATTGAAAACGCTTTGGCTTTAAACAAAATTCATCAGAGAGCATGGCAAATAGAGAAAGCCGTTTTGATGTTATCTAAATTAACTGCAAAACAAACAAAACAGGTACATCCTGAAATAGATACTTCCAGTTTGGAAGAAGTGGTAAGAGAATTGATGAAAGATAAACCTCGATTTAGTCATTTTTTCCATCTGTGTTTTGATACAATTAAATCCTCAAATCTCTAACATATCAAAATTAAAAACAATAACATCAAGTGTTCTAACATTCAATATCATTTTCAACTTCTTCTAACCCTTCCCACCACTTTGGAACAAAATTAGACATTCAAAACTACAAAAAGATCTTAGTTAATAGATCTTACTATTCAAAAAATGATGAATTTGAGGTATTTAGGAGAGTATGATATAGCAATTATCAGACAAATTAGGTGTAAATATTCTAAAAATTACATGGACCCGATTAGTCATGATTCTAATTCGGTCGGGTCCGCCTACCATCATGGCGGAACTATTTTAGTACCATCATGACATGATGCGATGCAGATTTCATTAGAAAGCATACAGGAAGTAGATGATCCTTATCATGCCTTTGTTGATTCTATCAAGAATTCTGGTACTTTTAGCAAATATCAAAATAATTTGTATAGATTCCTAAAATTAATTCCAAATTAGGCATGTCTTATTCTCTTCGTGGCCTCAATCCTCTTCAATCGTTTTTAAAATAGTATTATTTTGAAACAAAAGTTGAAATTATTGGAAAGATATCTAGTTTTGTGCGTCCTTTGTTTAACATTACATGCTCTCTGTTTTTGCTTATGATAACGGTTATTTCTTTTCCAATGGCTTTTGCCCAACATCATGGAGGAGAGCAGGCACCACCCATAAGTTTTGGGGATGGTCAAGTAACTGTGAGCACGTCCATTTTTCCAATGGATTTTATCCCTGATGAAAGTTCAAGTGTTGATCTGAGAATTCGATTTTATGATGCATACTCAAATATGAATATCGAAAGTACCACATATAGGGTTCAGATATTTTCTGGAACAGATCTAGTAGCAAACCAAATGTTTTTTGACAAAGATGGACATCTCGATATAAAAATACAACCTAATTCAAATTGCGAAAATGATGTTTTATGGAAATGCACAAAATATCATGGCGAACAAGATCCTATTGTACCAAATGCCCTCACATCTTCTGCCTCAAGTAAACCTGTGATCATAGGTCCTGTGTTTGATAAAAGTGGTGACTACACCGTCAAGACTTCTATAATAGGTGCAAAAAATCCAAAAACTCAAACTGAGAAGGATATTGTTTTTGAAACAAAAATAACTATTCCATCAAAACAACAATTTCCAATAACATTTAATGGAGTCGAGTATCCCGTGATAATAAAAAATTTTGAAACATCCCTAAATGATTTTAATTTTGATGAATCATCAAACTCGTTTGTCTTTCAAATTCCATATAATTGGTCTCATTTAGATCAAACAGATACAATAAAAAGTTATTTTGAATTTCCAAAAAACTTTCCCCCGTTTGAAAATGTTTATGGTTTTGTAGGAAAAGCCAATCATGATGTGGTTTTGGAAGGAAGTATACATTATGACGAATATTCAAAAAAAGATAACAACATAATTCATTTTATAATTGATCAAAATCATCTAAAAGAAATTGACAAAGATTCTCAGCAGATAAAGATTGCAATATCGCCTCTTCCCACCTCGTCAACTGTAAAAGAAGAACTCATCTTTGATAATGGGTTCAAGGCTATTTTTGTTTATGACTCCAACATCAAAAATAATTCTGAATTTGGTTTTCACATAGTATTTTTTGATCAGGATAATAATTTGGCATCAAACGTAAGATATGTGTATGGTTTGAAAAATCCTTCTGAAAATGAAATTATGAACGTGGG
>JAOTTW010000048.1 GCA_029864235.1 Candidatus Nitrosopumilus sp. | reverse complement strand
GGGCAAATTTCTCACACGATTCTGTATCTCCATGTACTGTCAAAACTTTGGGATTGCCCCTTATTTTCCTGATTAGTTCAAAAAGCCCATTTCTATCAGAA
The DNA here is from genome assembly GCA_029864235.1 of Candidatus Nitrosopumilus sp. Classification (GTDB taxonomy): domain Archaea; phylum Thermoproteota; class Nitrososphaeria; order Nitrososphaerales; family Nitrosopumilaceae; genus HKST03. Next base: position 11,463 of record JAOTTW010000048.1, on the reverse strand, counting down.
TGTCCAGAAAATTCAAATTGTTTTACTTCAGCTAAAACATTAAGATCTTTTCCTCTAGCAGAAACTTTTCCTGTTTCTAATAGTTTTCTTCCAGGTGTTCCTTCTCCTTGATATGATACTAGTGCAATACCATTTTTATCATCAAATGCAAGTTGTTGCAAATAATATACTGCATTTCCACCCACGAGCATCCCCGCTGGCGAAATAACAACACACGGCTCTTCCATCGCACGTTTTCTTTCCCCATGCTCCTTAATTGAAACTGCATTATTGATAGCATCTGCGAATACTTTTGCGTCTCTTAGATAATCAGGATGTCGAAACATTATCTCATTTACTTTAAGTGCCATTCCATCCATGATTATCTTATGTTTGAAATTTGCATTCTTTAAAATACATGCAATTTCTTGTGAACGCTCAACTGAAAATGATGGAATAAACAGTATTCCCTTTCTATCCATTACTTCATTTGCAAATTCTATCAATTGTTTTTCTGATTCTTTTCTTGGAATTTGCTCTGTCAGAGAATAAGTACTCTCTGTAATTAAAAGATCAATATCTCCTACATCCAAATCTGCTTCCCGCAACATTCTAGAACCATGAATTTTAATATCGCCGGTATAGAAAAGTCGTTTTTTCTCAGATTCTACTAAAACAGTACTTCCTCCAATTACATGTCCTGATTCCCTTAATTCAAAAGTGGCATTTCCTTTAGTTACTTTTTGTTTGAATCCTATTTCTTTAGCATTTCTCATCATGTTGTTTAGTTCAGGTAAATCAAATGGATGGGCATTTTTTTCAATTTTTAGCATGTCTTCAATTAACAATTTTGACAAGTCAAATGTTGGTGGTGTTGCATAAACATCTGTACTGCCACTAACAAACAGAGATGGCACGTTTCCTGAATGATCAAGATGAGCATGAGTAATAACTATCGCATCTACATCTTTTGGCTTTACATGAACTGGATATCCAGGTGGAGTACCACGTCTACCAAAAAGCACTCCATAATCCAATAAGAGATTGGTGCCCTGACAATTCACCAAGAATCCTGATCGACCAACTTCGTTTGCTGCCCCTAAAACTTTAACATCCAAGAAATAAATTGGATTTGTATCGACGTTAAAACCTTCTCAAAGACCGAACCGATCATTATGTCTACTGTAAAATCTACAAAAGCTTTAATTAGTGTAAGCTAAGATTCAATTCTCATGGGAAGAAGCTTCCAAGAATGGTTAGGACAACAAGATCAAGCCGTCGTCGCTAAAACACGTGCTGGTGACGAAGCAAACAAACCACTCCTAAACCAACTTAACTGGATTTGGGTAAACAATCTGATGAATCAGAAAGCAGATCTAAATCCATCTTCAGCTGAATTACTTGACTGGGTTACTTCTGGTCAAATAGACGCAATGAGAAAATAAACGTGTAAACCACGTTATCTTTTTGTTTTTTAAATTCTATTCTTCTAGATTCTGCGCATAACTATCTCCGATCATTTTCATAACAGAGTTATGAATTTCAATCATGGTTTAAATAGTAACCAACCAATGATTAAATTGTAATGCCAATAGCAATACTTCCAGACATTGATGAACAAAGATGTATCGGATGTGCACTATGTGTAGAAATCTGTACAACTCTTGGTCCTGATGTCCTTAGAGTAAAACCTGTTGAAGGCTGGAAGAGAGGTAAAGCATTTGTATTTTATCCAGAAAGATGTATTTCTGATGGTGCATGCATCGGTGTATGCCCAACAAAATCAATCTTTTGGATGAGACCAATGAATTATACAGCTGGACAACCAGTTCCTCTTCACAAAAACGGTATCTTCATCAAAGGTTGGGCAGAAGACGCAGCACTATAAGCTGTTTCTAAAGCACACACTTTTTTCTTATTTTTAGTTTAACGAATTGATTTTTTCTTGATTCCTTTTGGAATGGACTTAATATGATGACTTAGAAATTTATCACTCTTGTCAAAATAAATCTCTGAAAATTTGTTGTTCTCAAAAAACTTTTTCCAAGTAATCCCAAATTCTGAAAATTCCTTTGGATTAAAATCAATTCTTGCAGTTTCATGATGAGCAGCTGGAAAAATGTCTGAAATCTCTAATGGAATTAAACCTAGATGTGGTTCGTATAGACAAATTTGGATTGAATCAATATCTCTGAGTTTCTTTTTTAATGACAAATATTGCTGTGACAGATATGCAGGCTTTGTCCTTGGTTCCTCTATAACTAAAAGTGCATTTTTCTTTGATTTGAAATTTCTAACTATATTGTGATATGATTGGACTTCGGGACGAAATTGGTCCTCTTTCTCAAAAAGAAATATTGCCTTTTCCTTAAACTTTGGAGTAGTTCTTCTAAGAAAATCAGAGTTACTAGTTAAAACTTGGATCATTTCAAATAATTTAGGATGGGCTCTTGCCTTTTTTAATACATATTCCCACAGTCTTCCCTCATGAATTGCCTGTCTGACTTTATCTACTTCTATCTTAATTGTATGTAAGTTGTGTAAAGCAATCTCATTTATTTTTTCATTATTTTCTAATTGTCTTAATTCATCAGGAGTATATTTTGAGCAAACTTCACAATTGCATGGAAATACAACAATGTCTTTCAGATGTCTTGTTCCATCTTCTGTAATGTATCTTTCTTGTTTTGCATATAACATGTATGAAGCTGAATCAAAAGTATCGCAACCAAGAGCCACTGCAAAAGGAATTGTTAATGGGTGTCCCGCCCCAAAAAGATGTAATGGAATAGAATGTGGTATGTATTTTTTTGCTACAACAATCATCTGTGCTAATAATTTGTATTCATATGATTCCATAAATTCCACTGGACTGCCTAATGCTAACATCTTAAAGCCAATATCAACTAATTTTTTTGTAGACTTGGCGACAAGATCAAAATGTTCTCCACCTTGAATCGGACCAATCCATATCTGACCATTTTCCTCACTGTTTTGTAAAGTCTCTTTTGAAATTTTTAATGTGTGTTTAACATATGATTCAGCTTTTTTCCATGGAAGTCCATATCCAGTTGGCTTGTCAAGAGGAATTGCAAAATCTGTCATGATACCTTTCTGAAAATTTGCCATTTCATCTGGCAATACCTTAACATCCCCATATTCTAGAACCTGATAACCCCCAGAATCTGTCATTATTGCACCATCAAAATCAATTATTTTGTGAATTCCTTTTTTTATGGCATCATCTCCATAGTTATTTCTTGTAATGTATGCATTAGTAATTACCAAATCAAAACCAATTTCTTTTATTTTCTTTGATGGAATTGTTTGTTTTACAGGATGAATGACTGGAACATATGCAGGCGTTTCAATTTTTCCATGGTTTGTATAAAGTACACCTATTCTTCCTGCTAAATCACTCTTTAAAATCTCAAACAAATTACCCTCTCTTGACAAGAGCTTTATTTAATCAATAAGCAAAAAATTTTTTCAAATCATTGTTTTTTACAATCATCTCTAACCAATCTATCGTCTCTGATGAATAATTATTTTTAATAATCTTCAAAACTATATCTGAAATTTCTTTAACACTTTTTGCTGTTGTATTTATCTGAAAAACTTTATCTCCAAACTTGGCAATTGTATCATATGCTATAATTCCCAAAGCTTCACTTCCTGCATTTTCTTTAGATTTCTCTTTTGTATACCCCCTTTTTTCATAAATCTCAAACAAATCATATGGATTTTTTCGTAATACAATCACTTTGTCTATTTTTTCAGAAGATATTACATATGGAGCCAAATGTCCTACAATTAAACTAAAATCTGAAATCTTCTCATTAATTATATTCTCTAATTCCCCAACATTAACATCGTTGGTATTTCCATTTGATTCAAACAATCCAGAGTCTTTGGCTATGCTGTTTATGTCTAATAATGATAACTCTAAATGATTAAGAACCTCCTTGGTAATAGTATGTTTTCCAACACCTGGATTTCCTGTGATTACTATGATCATACTAGAAAATTAAAATTGACTGAATTAAACAATTTCTGCAATACTAATAAGTACAAAAGAATTTTTGTTTGTATTGCAAATTGGTTTACTTGGAAAAGCAAATGTTGGAAAATCAACCTTTTTTTCAGCTGCAACTGAAACTCCAGTCCCGACTGGAAATTTCCCTTTTACAACAATTGAACCTAACATAGGGGTTGCATATGTCAAGTCAAAATGCGCATGTATACATTTTAAAATTGATCACAAAAATGATTTATGCTCCGGTGGAACTCGATTTATACCTGTTAAACTAATTGATGTAGCTGGTTTAGTTCCTGGGGCTCACGAAGGAAAAGGATTGGGAAATCAATTTCTTGATGATGCAAGACAAGCCGAAGTCTTAATTCATGTTGTAGATATAGCAGGAACTACCGATATTCAAGGACAACCAGTTCCAATTGGTTCACATGATCCACTTGAAGACATTGAATTTGTTCAAGAAGAATTCATTCAGTGGTTTGTTGATATTCTCAAAAGAGAATGGGATAAACTCACTAGGGAAATTGATCAAAAAAGAGCAAAACTTACTGATGGTATAGCAAAAAGATTTACTGGTTTAGGAATTAAGGATTATCAAGTTCACGAAGTACTTCAAAAATTGGGATTGATATCAAAAAATCCTAAAGAATGGAACGATTCTGACCTGCTAACTTTTGTTAAAGAATTAAGAAAAAGTACAAAACCCATCATTATTGCTGCAAACAAGGCTGATCTTTGCAAGGAACTGGAAATTATTAAAAAAATATCTGATCCTGTAATTCCTTGTAGCGCTGAAACTGAATTACTTTTACGAAAAGCATCAAAAGCTGGGATTGTTAATTATGAATCAGGTGATGATAAATTTTCTGTCATAGAAGGTAAAGAAATTCTGCCACCTCAACAAAAAGCATTAGATGTTGTTAAAGCAGTTTTCTCAAAGATTCATACAACAGGCATCCAAAAAATTTTGGATACGGCAGTTTTTGATTTATTAAATTTCATTGTAGTTTATCCTGTAGAGGATGAATCTAAATTAACCAACAAAGATGGCGATGTTTTACCTGATGCCAAATTATTACCTGAAGGTTCTACTGCAAAAGATTTGGCAGGCATGATTCATGCAGATATAGCAAAAGGATTTTTGCATGCAATTGATTGTAAAACAAAGCAGAGAATCGGTGGTGATCACAAACTAAAAAATGGCGATGTGATCAAAATAGTCTCAACATTAAGCAGGGGATGATATGTTAGGTTTAGGTGTTGAAAGCACGGCTCATACTTTTTCGTGTGCAATATTGGAAAAAAAAGGGAAGCAAGGAAAAATTTTATCAGATGTAAGAAAAATTTATCGTCCTCCTGAAGGAGAAGGAATTCATCCTAGAGAGGCATCCCGACACCATATTGAAAATAGTTCAATAGTACTTTCTGAATGTCTTGTTAATGCAGGAATAAAAATTGAGGATATAGATATTGTATCCTATGCCGCAGGACCCGGTCTTGGTCCATGTCTGAGAGTTGGAGCTGTAGTTGCACGCTCTTTGGCATCTTACTACAAAATCCCAATATATCCCGTTAATCATGCAATAGGACACATTGAATTAGGAAAATTACTTACTGGTGCCCAAAACCCTCTAGTACTTTTAGTATCTGGTGGTCATACAATGATTCTCGCATTTCTAAATAAACAATGGAGGGTATTTGGTGAAACTTTGGATATAACACTAGGACAACTCTTAGATCAATTTGGACGCTCAATAGGATTTGCATCTCCATGTGGAAAAAATATAGAAGAATTAGCAAGTACTACCACAAATTATGTGTCACTGCCATATTCTGTTAAAGGAAATGATGTATCTTTCTCTGGTCTGTTATCTGCCTCAAAATCAATTATATCTAAAAGTAGATCTGATGCATGCTATTCATTACAAGAGACAGCTTTTGCGATGATTAGCGAAACGGTAGAAAGAGCTTTATCATTTACAAGAAAAAAAGAATTAATGGTTGTAGGAGGAGTTGCTGCAAACAAAAGATTATCTCAAATGTTACAAGATGTATGTAAAAGACATAATGCAAAATTTTTTGTTGTACCATTAAAATATGCAGGTGATTGTGGAAGCCAAATATGTTGGACTGGACTTTTAGAATCACAGGTAAAAAAGGGTGTCTCACTAGAAAATACCTTTGTCACTCAATCCTGGAGACTAGATTCAGTTGTAGTGAATTATTAATTTTTAAAATCTTCTAGTGCTGCCTCAATTTTTTTAAGCCAACTTTTGGTATTCATTACACCAAATTTATAGGTCTTTTCTCCTTCCTTTGTTTTTGCAGTAAAACAAACTTTTTTCATCAGTCTTCCCTCTTTCCAGACTTTTATCACATCATCTAATGCTACATCAATAACCGTGTCACCAAAGTGCTTCGAAAAATCCATCATTCTTGCTTGAGTTTTATCAAAAGCTAATCTTCGATTAGTAAGAGTCAAAATTCCTGAACCTAAAGTATCTTCATTACAATCTTCCTGTTCTAATCTTTTCTCTCCTTCTTCCATAACTTGACCTTATTGTAATTCTTTAGGTTATAATTTTAATGAATTTTGAATTTCATCTGTTTTGATTTAATTCATAAACTTCTAAATTATAAAATAAAAAAGAGACTTTGTTGAAATTATTAAAAAAAGGTGCAGAAGCTGACATTTATCTTACTAAATGGAATAATTCAAACGCCATTCTTAAAATAAGAAAATCAAAGGAATATCGAAATTCAGTACTTGACTCAAAAATTCGAAAACAACGTACTATAAGAGAATCTCAAATTCTCTCTGAAGTAAAGTCATTTGGAATTTCATCTCCACTTGTTTACTATGTAAATCTAAAAAAATCTGAAATAATAATGCAAGAAATTCCAGGAATACCTGTACATGATTTAACTGAATCAAAAATAGTCAAAAAATCAATGGAAATTGGAAAACTAGTTGGAATTATGCATCAAAATGGAATAATGCATGGGGATCTTACAACATCGAATTTTATACTTTACAAAAACAAGATCTATGTAATTGATTTTGGCTTGTCACAAAAAACCAATAAACCCGAAGATCATGCAGTAGATTTGAGACTCATAAAGGAGATTCTTAACAGTGCACATGCAAAAATCATGGAATCTTCTTGGAATAATTTTCTCTTGGGCTACAAATCAATAGTAGGCAATTCACAACTTTCTAAAATCACAAATCTTGTATCATCAATTGAGAGTCGTGGTAGGTATGCTGCAGTCATTTGATCTTTACTTTGTGTCCTCTAACAAACACAAATATGAAGAAGCAAAAAAAATCTTAAAGTCATTTGGAATACATCTTGGATTCTGTAAATTTGAACTAGAAGAGATACAATCTGATTCTCTTAAAGAAATAGCATCAAACAAAGCAATTGATGCATTTCAGAAATTTAAAAAACCTGTTATTGTAGAAGATGACGGTCTCTTTATAGATTCCCTTGATGGCTTTCCAGGTCCATATTCATCATATGTTTTTAAAACTATAGGTAACAAAGGAATCCTAGATCTTCTTACACAAAACAGAAAAGCAAAATTTGTTTCAATCGTTTCATTTTATGATAAACATAGTTCAAAATCATTTGTGGCAAAAGTTCATGGAAAAATCTCAAAAACCCAAAAAGGAATTGGATGGGGATATGATCCTATCTTCATTCCAGAAGATTCCAAAAAAACATTTGCTGAATCAACCAATAAGAATGAATTATCCCATAGATACAAAGCATTAAAAAAATTTGCTAATTGGTATTTGCATGAGCAGAAATAAAACGATTGATAAATCTCTGTTTGTTTTGTAGTATTACAATTCTTGATACAAAACTTTCATCCATGACAGAATACATTTTACTTCTATCTACTATTTCCTGACTAAATTTTCTTACCTCGTCCATTTCTAACATGTTTGAGTACTCCAATCTGTTAGTTGAACGCCCTATGTGCATATATGATTTAATTTCTATAAAATGAGGACTCGCTTTTTCAAACATTAATGTAAAATCTGGAATCATTTCTTTTTGATCATTATAATCTCTAATCAAAGTTATTCGAAGTACTGTCCTTGTATCTAAATCTTTTAGCATCTCTAGAGTTTTATTCCATCTTATCCATGAATCATCATATTTTGGCTTGTTAATTCTTAAAAATGATTCATAGTCTGCAGCATTTGTAGAGAGATAAAGTTGAGTTGGTAATGCATCTTCATCTTGAAGTCTCTGAATCATCTCTGGCTCTTGCCCATTAGTAACAAGAAAAATTGATTTTGTTGCTTCAAGTGACTTGAGATATTTTATCAATTCTGGAAGTTTTGGATACATTGTTGGCTCACCTGAAAGGGAAATCGCATAATGACTTGGAAGTAATGATTCATCCAATCTTTGTTTATCGTTTCTAGAATCACCATAGTATCCCATGATCAACTTTTTTCTCTCCTCCATTAGTTTTTTCAAAATTTCTTCTGGCTCTGAAACATATTCTGGTTGCATTTTTAGTGAATCATAAAATTCCATCGGCCTCCAGCAATACACGCAACGATTTTCACAGTACATTCCTGCAGGAGAAAACTCCATACATCGGTGAGTAGATATTCCATAAAACTTGTGCTTGTAACAATTACCTTCATGTTTGAATGATTTTTTTGTCCAATGACAGAGCTCGACAGTAGAATGATCAGAAACTCCATACTTTGCTTTTTTTAATTGATCTGAAATTGCAGGACTGATCCGGATCAACTGTTCATCATTTTCTACTACTTCTCCAGAACAACTCATACACGATAAAATCATGTTCTGGTTTACTTAAATTGATCGAGATTTTTGTCTGACATGGAAATTTTTCTCAAATCTTTTGTAAACTTGACAGTTTTTTAGAGTGAGGTTTAATTACTGGATCCTCGAGGAAAAATTAGTATTGAACCCAAAATACCTTCTCGGATTCCTATTCTTACTTGTATCAGTATTATCTAGCGTTCCTGTTAATCCTGTATTTGCCGAACATGATTTAGATAAAGATGGGATCCCTGATGAGATAGACATTTGTCCAAATCTTAAAGAAGACAGTGAAGGAGCCTTGGATGGCTGTCCATCAAACTTTGTTCCATGGTATGATGAGGACTATGATGGAATTGAGGATCATATTGACTTGTGTCCTGACTTGAGGGAAAAGTATAATCGATTCCAAGACTTGGATGGCTGTCCTGATACAGTTCCTGGTACTGGTTCAACTGGATTACCGGACTCTGATGGAGATGGTTTTGTTGACTTGGTAGATTTGTGTCCTAATCAACCTGAGACTCTTAATGGTGTCCTTGATACAGATGGCTGTCCCGATAATTATGGTTCTGCAGATAGAGACAGAGATGGCATTCCAGATGCAATTGATGCTTGCCCCTTAAGTGCTGAGACTTACAATAGATTCCAGGATGATGATGGTTGCCCTGATACTATGACTGATTCTGATTTTATTGATACTGATAATGATGGTATTCCAGATAAAATTGATATCTGTCCTAAAGAACCTGAAGTTTACAACGAGTACTTAGATACAGACGGTTGCCCTGATACTGCTTTAGACACTGCATTCAGTGATAAAGATGGTGATGGAATTGCCGATAGATTTGATATTTGTCCAAACGAACCTGAAACATTTAACCGATTTGCAGATTATGATGGCTGTCCTGATTCTGCACCCTCTTTCTCTGGCGTATTAAATGATGCAGACAAAGACAGAATAATGGATATCGATGATGCATGTCCATTAGAACCAGAACGATATAATGGATTCCAAGACGATGATGGCTGTCCTGATATTCCAATTTATTCAACTGATAAAGATAGAGACAGAGATGGAATTGTAGATTCTGTTGATCAATGTCCTGATATAAAAGAAACTTACAATAAATTCCAAGACGATGATGGCTGTCCAGACTTTGTTAATGGTGCCAAAGAAATTCCAGATACTGACGGAGATGGAATAAGTGATTATACTGATCTGTGTCCCAATCAACCTGAAACATTCAATGGGTTTTTTGACAGAGATGGCTGCCCTGATAATGATGCCACAACAGATAGAGACAGAGATGGAATTCCAGATGTAAATGATCAATGTCCTACTGCAAAAGAAACTTACAATGGCTTTGAAGATAAAGATGGTTGTCCTGACAATGTTTCAAGCTTAACTAATTTAGATAATGATGGAGATGGCATTTTGGATCTACAAGACAAGTGCCCATTACAACCAGAAGTCATTAACGGATACATGGACGATGACGGTTGTCCTGATGTTTCTGTAATGGATTCTGATGGAGATGGAATAAGAGATTCATTAGATCAATGTCCAGATGAAAAAGAAACTTGGAATAGATATGTAGATAATGACGGTTGTCCAGATGATTTTACTGAATCTGATTCTGATATGGATGGAATCCCAGATTTAATTGATCAATGCCCAATTAATAGAGAAAGATACAATGGATTTGAGGACGATGACGGTTGTCCTGACTTTCCGCCATATTTGACTGATGTAGATTCCGACTTTGATGGCATTATAAACAGTCTAGATTCCTGTCCACAAATTCCAGAAACATACAACTTGTTTGAAGATAAAGACGGATGTCCTGACACCTTATTTGATAACAAAGGTTCACCTGATTCTGATAATGATGGAATTAATGACTTTGTAGATAATTGTCCAACTAGTGCAGAGACCTATAACGGAATTTTAGATTATGATGGCTGTCCTGATGATTATATTACAACAGCAGATAGAGACAGAGATGGCATCCCTGATATGATTGATGCATGTCCGATGTCTGCTGAAACTTACAATAGATTCCAGGACGATGACGGATGTCCAGATATTGTTGTACAGTCATTTGTTGTAGATTCTGATAATGACGGTATTGAAGATAAGGCAGACGACTGTCCTTTAGTTGCAGAAACCTATAATGGATTTGAAGACACCGACGGCTGCCCTGATAGTATTATTACAGAGCAAGATTCTGATGGTGATGGTGTTACAGACATAATGGACATGTGTCCACAACAAATGGAAGTCTGGAATAGATATTATGACTATGACGGATGTCCAGATACTGTTCCTATTGGTAAGATGACTGTTGATTCTGATGGAGATACCATTCCTGATATTATTGATACATGTCCAAATGATAAAGAAACTTGGAACAAATATCAAGATGATGATGGCTGCCCAGATATTGTTCCAGAACAATCAAGATACAAACATGATGCAGACCTGGATGGTATCATTAATGATAAAGACATGTGTCCTCTAGAACCTGAAGACTATGACGGAGACAGGGATACTGATGGCTGCCCCGATAAATAGGAGTCTAGTAGAATGAAAAATTACTATATTCTAGGTTTCTTGCTTTTACTTACATC
>JAOTTW010000109.1 GCA_029864235.1 Candidatus Nitrosopumilus sp. | reverse complement strand
CGAGAATTCCCCACATTAAATAAATTCCAAGATATTTTACTTTTCCAAATTTATGTTCAATATTATCACCAAATATCCACAAAAACAACATGTTTCCACCAAGATGCATAAGACCCCCATGCAAAAAGATTGAACTTAGTAGTGAGAAGTATGGTACATCAGGGCAAGATACACGTAATGGGCCTGCACCTAAATCAACATTTAGAACAGTTCCTCCTGTTATACAATTTGGAACAGCTCCCCAGTTGTAAAATAAATTAAATGCGTTTTGATTTGTAAAGTCAAAGAATTGTCCAGTAAATGCAACTTCAATAAAAAATACGACTACATTGATAATGATTAGTGCATAAGTTACAGTTGGTTTGAATCCTGGAGGATGAGGATTTTCATCTCTTAATGGAAGCATGAGTGATTTTGGTTGATTGAAATTTGTATAATAACATTATTCAGCTAGAAATTTCTTTGATTAATTTCAATAAAGAAAAAAGATGAGAAATCAGATGACTTTTATATTTCTCACCTAATTATGACATTTCTATCAAATTCGTTCTAAAATAGATTAAAACAGAAGCGATGCATCCATAGTGTAAAAAAAGAAAAAGAATGGAATAATCAGTTAGTCATCTTTAGACTTGTCGTCTTTATCGAACTGATTATTGTGATGCCCACCCTTCTTTGGGAATTTAAGATCATCAATTGAACCTGGACAACCAAATTCACCAAATGTTACGCCACCTGTAACACTTTCAAATTTTGCTGGATCATCCATGCCATCTGCACTACAGAAAAATGTTAAATTGACTGGAAGTTTTCCAACTCCAAAATAATCAATTTCTCCATATACATGATATCCATAAATTCCATCACTAACAATTTGTCGGTGAATATAGTGACCGGGATCACCAAACGCTTAGCGAATGTTGATTCCAGTTTCTACTGCATCCGCTTTATCTAATGAATTTGCTTTGTTGTATTTTTTGACATTTTTAAAATAGTATTTGTCAAAGAACAAATCAGTAGAATCAGCTAGAGCCAAGTCTGTTGCATCATCACTTAAACGGATTTCTAAATTGTGTTTTCCTTCGTGTTTTCCAGGATCTTGCCCAAATGCAGGTTCATCGGTGTGACCCAATACAAAAAATATGTTGTTTGTATCAAAATCACCAAACAAAACTGCTAATTGATGAGCTGAGGCATTTTGAGTACCTATAACAGAAATTATTGCAACGCTGGCAAGAATTCCTAATAGTACATAGTTGATTTGTTTCATTTCAAATTCTCCTATGACTGTGAGGAATGTCCAATTCCATCGTTTGTATGGTCTTCATCATTTAGATCAAATACTGGATTTGGTCCAACGTTTAGGGTAGGACCATCAGTATATGGGCTTAATGCAATATTTCCTAGAACTTGTTGAATATTGATATCAACTATGTGACCAGAAGTAAATGTAATGTCTTCATCTGTCAAATTGATCAAATCAATATCAGTTGCTCTTGGTGCTCCACCATTGAGGGGATCAGGAATATGTGCATGAAATACACAATAATTTGCGTCAGGATTTGATACTGTGTTAATGTAGAACAAAGGAATAGAATCCATTCTTGTGTTCTCTGCTAACTCGTCAATATGTCCTGCAATTACACTTACTGTGGGTCTGTATGTATCATCACCTTCTGTAACGGGCTCACATGGAGCTGTTAGTAGAAAGTGTCCAGATATATAATTAGGACTAGAATCATACAAAGGGAATACTCCACCTGGGGCAAGAGTAATTCCATCTAGTCGTATGTGAGTATTATCAGGAAGTGAATCTCCTTTTACACCTGCTTCAAAACTGTGACTAGCAAATACTGTCCCACCAAATGCTAATGCAATTGTCAGTAATGCAGTACCTGTAATCATCGAAATCTTGTTTTGTTTTAGATATGTCATTAGAATTATTTTTTTGAATCTAATTAAAAGCAAAATTGGTACATTAATCGATTGTACTGGTTTAACTTTGAAAATTATTCTAGAATCATAAAACAAAAAATAAAATTAAATTTAAATGATAATCAAGTTTTTAAAAATAAAAAATATTTTTAGAAACTTACTTTTTCACAGAATTTTTTTATCTTCACATATAACAGACTTCTTTATCTGCACTCAAAATTTTTAATTTTTTTAACCAGATACAACATATTTACTAAATATAATTAGAAAAAGAAAAAATGAGACATTTCAGGATTCTATTCACAGAAATTAGAGTTTGGAATTATTTGACCTCTAATTTGAATAATGCATTTTTGAATGAACATTCAAATCAGTGCTTGAATTACACATTTCTTGAATTATTTCTATAGGATCATTACTTTCATGTTGATCATTACTGAGTTTTTGCCAATCATCTTTATCCCAAATTCCTGTAAGTGTATTACCTGAAATGATCAATTCGTCATCATCTGTAGGTCCTACAATGTTGAAGTAGTGTTTGGAACTATCATGAATCCCTTCAGGGGCAGGATGAAGATGTAATTTCCAGAGGTAAGTCTCTAGACCTTTACCTGAATTTCCGTTTTGGCCAGTTTGATCATTGCCTATTTCACCAACATCAATTCGTTGTAGAATTATTTTGTATGCAATTTTCATATTTGGATCGTCAATACTATCAGCATCGACCCAAAACATTGCACGTCCTTTTTCACCATTATAGTGATCTGGATCTGCATGCATGTCAATTGATGCAATAAAATCTGGTTTTCCAGTTGCAATAGGTTTTTCAGCATCTACTAATGGCATAGAAGTGGATAAAACCAATACTGCAAAAATTGCACCAACAGATAATCCTAACAATATTGTTTTTTTGCCAATCATTGATTCTGAAATCAAAAAATAATATTAA
>JAOTTW010000047.1 GCA_029864235.1 Candidatus Nitrosopumilus sp. | reverse complement strand
GGTAACAGCTTAGATACTGTTACAGTTGATCAACAGGTGCAAATCAGTGCTGACTTAGCAAATGGTCAGGATAGAGAGCAAGCATTTGCATACTTGGTACAGATTCAGGATGGTAACGGTGTTACAGTCGCATTAGCTTGGATTACAGGTTCACTATCTAGTGGTCAATCATTCAGCCCAGCATTGTCATGGATTCCAACACAAAGTGGTACTTACACAGCAACCGCATTTGTATGGGAATCAGTTGATAATCCTACGGCATTATCACCACCAGTTAGCACAACAGTAACTGTACTGTAAGAAAACTAGTTCACATTATCCTTTTTTTCTTTTTTTTGAATACTCTTTAACGTAAGTTATAGACAATTTTTTCAATTCTTTTCTATATTGGTCTTTTAGGTGTAAAAAGATAAGCTTAGGTTATTTTACCCTATCTTGATATATTTTGTAGAAATTACGAATTCTGTTATGGCTAAACGTATCTAAAGATAGGAATAGTGTATCTTGACGAATAGACAGATATATTCACCACAACTTTATTCAAAATAATCACATCCTAATTATATCATCTTAAGTAACAAATTTGTAAAATATCTAAATTTGTTAATTTAAAAATACATCAAAGTACAAATTCCAACACAAAATAAAAAATCTGTATTATTTCACTGTTGCCATTTAATAAATCAGTCAAACTATAATAAATGAATTTTACATATAAAAACACGTTTGTCCTCAAAAATTTCTAAAGATTTGATTTATGCTGCATTTTTCTTTATCGATATTGTGGGGTTGTCAAATCCTATACTCTCTACTGAAACACAAAAAACAAAAATCAAAGTTTTAAGTGAATTAGTCGCCAAATGTAAAACTTTTGTTGATATCTCAAGAGAAAAATTATTGGTTTTGCCAACTGGAGACGGAATGCTCATCGGATTCATAAATGGATTGGAACAACCCTTGAAACTGGCCATTGAGTTTCATAAGAAAATTGCAGATTATAATAGAACAGCAACAAGCGTAGAAAAAATTGAGACACGAATAGGATGTCATGTTGGTCACGTATTTGTTGTAAAAGATATTTTAGGGAACCTGAATTTGTGGGGGCCAGGAGCAATAATTTCAAGACGAATTATGGATGTAGGGGACGCAAATCATATTTTATTAAGTAATGAATTAGCAAACGACTTGATTGAGATATCTAAACACTACGAAAAAATTCTTCATCCTTTACATAATTTTGGAATAAAACATGGGGATGATTTGCTAATATTCTCAGTTTACGGTGAAGGATTTGGGAATTCTGATTTGCCTAAGACAAAAATAAAAGTTAAGCAAAAAATTTTGAACGCAGAAAAAAATACTAAATTTGAAAAAATAATTTTCAACATTATTTTAAAGGAAGTTAATTCTATACATGTTGAGAGATATTTTTATTTTTCAAACACTTCTTCTGAACCTATTTATGAAATCATTGTGGGAATAGTTGTCAATTCTGAAGAAGAATTTCAGAATCTTAATTTAATAGTGCATGATGAGAAAAATGATGAGCTTAAAATTTCAAAAATTTTTGCATCCACTCCATTTTCAAAAAAAATTGTCATAAAACTTGCCAAACCTATCTTTAATGGAGATTCTGGAAGAATGGTGAAAATTACCTATGATGTACAATTATCTAAAAATTGTTTTGAGAATTTCTTCCTAATTGATACTTCAAATTTTGAATTAAATTTTAGTTATCATTCAAATGTAAAATATACTCCAATGTTGTATTATATTGATTATGAAAATGAAAGTAAAAGCAGGATAGAGCAACTAGCTCAAACAATCGCCGGAATATCTAGTACTATTAAATGGGAAAAAATCCAGGGAATCAATGCCAAAGACATGATTCGCTTAGAATGGTAGATTCTATTAAAATATTTTTGTGGTTCTTATGATAATGTTCCACTAATGGTTTAGAATTCTCTTTCTTCAGAAATTGACTCAAAATCCTCATCACTTCTTAATTTTTCTTTAATGTTTGGTTCCATTTTGAGGATTTTTGTTAGAATATCTAACGAGTTTTGTTTATTTCCTGTAAATAATTCTGATTTAGCTAATTCATATAGAATTTTAGTATTTTTTTGATCTGTTTCTAAAATGATTTTAAAACATGATGACGCTTCACCATATTTTCTTAATTTGAAAAATGTTAATCCTTTGCAATACCAGAACTCATCATCAATTTCTTTTTGTTGAAAAATCTTATCTGCATATTTTACTGCTTCTTCGAATTTACGAATATTTCTCATTTGATCCACTTTACTGGAATTTCGTAGTTGCAGTCTATTATGTTCTTCAAATGCCTTGTTGTAATATTCTAATGATTGTTCATAATTTTGTAATTTATAAAATATCTTTCCCATTAGAAACAAAGAATCATAACTTGTTTGATTAATCTCTAAATTTTTTTCAAGTGCATTTTTTGCGTGTTCAAATTCACCAATATCCCAGTAGTGGATTGCTGTTTTATACCAAAAATTTATGTCTTTTCGTTCTTTTGTTATTTTTTTTACTTTATCAAATATTTTTACTGCCTCTTCAAATTTTCCATTTTTTTTAAAATCTTTTGCTTTTTGTTCCCAATACTCATCAGGAATCTTCATAGATAATAATCGTGACATGATATTAAAAACATACCTTAACTCTTTTATCGGAACGATTAGAAAGACATATGTGAGTCAAATTAACTATGGATCCTTTCAAACCAAGATAGGCTTCAAATCATTGATTATTATAGCAGTTTTAGGAATTGCGTATCAAATCTACATTGATGGGTTTATTGATGAGGATGAAATATCTTTTGCTGATTTCTCATATGGTCTCAGCTCACTTGCAGTAGGCATTACTGGATTATTTATAGCAAAACGTTACAAAGGTTCACCTGTTTTTGGAAAAACTTATCTTGCTTTGGCAATAGGATTCATTCTTTTATTTGTGGGGGATTTGGTTTACAATTATTACTTAATGGTTTTAGATGAGGATCCTTATCCTTCGATAGCTGACGCTTTTTTCTTCACATTTTACATTTTTACTGGTTATCATCTTGTAAAAAATATTAACTATTTCAAAAAAGATATTGGAGTATTCATTAAATTGGGTGTTGCGTCTTTGGCAATAGCCATGACATGTACATTTGGACTATTTACAATTGAAACCTTCGAAGATGATCCTATAATGTGGATTACTTCAGAGTTGTATGTAATTGCTTCTGCGATAATACTTTCACTAGCACTTTTGGGATTAACCGTATTTCGTTACAGTGTACTGGGGATTACCTGGGTTATGCTTGTTATTGGCATCTTTTTTTACTCATTTGCAGATGTATGGTATTATTATCTTGAAGAAGTAGAAGCATTCTCAATAACACATCCTGTAAATACATTATGGGTTTTATCCAATATCTTTATGGTGTATTCATTATACAAACACAAGAAAATCATCTAGTACGAAACATGCTATTTTTCCGTAAAGATCAAGAATTAGAAAATAAATAATTTCTAAACTTTTTCTTTACAAAAAAATCAAAGTTTTTGTTATATTTAGGTTCAATCTGATTATGTGCTAAGATCATTTCATCGAAGGATAATTTCAAATCCGTTCTCATTTTGAAAAAACTCGATATCTTTTTTTAGATTAATTTTTTTCATAATATTAGATATTTTTGCATCATGTCTAAACTCACATGTGTTGGAGAACTTAAGGAGATGATATTAAATTGTCAATTCTTTTGATTTGCTCATCTATAATCTGATTTAATTCCAATATTTTCTTTTCTAGATCGACTATTATTTTATTTAGTAATAAATTTTCGTCAACTAACTTTTGATTATCTATTTTTAATTGAAGGTTATCACCAGATAATCTGTCTATTTCCTTTAATAATATCTCAAATCCTCCATCTTCTCCTGGTGGAATTTTGTAAATTGGAGGTTGGGCAATAATATCACCATCTTTTTCTCCATCATCAGGTAATCTGTAAATTGGAGGCTTTTGCATGTCAGGGGAAACAGTTGTGATGATTTCATTATCTAGCAAATATTCTATACTGTTAAAGAAAGTTTGATCATCAATATTTCCATCTGACCACCATTTTGCACTATATTTGAGCCAATCTGGAATTACACCATCAGATCCTCCAGGAGTGGAATCTTCTGGAGTCGCTTCAGCATATATCCCAGGAGAGATTATTACTAAAGTAAAAATTATTTAAAATAGAGAATTAATTTTTAACATACTTTGACTATTATTTTTCTTTTAATAAAAATTACTATCTTATTGTCAGATGTATCCATTAGAAGAAAAATAATTGTCAGTAAATTTTAGTAAATACAGAAAGTTGTTACCGAAATAAATTAAATTTATTTTTTATTATGTAAAATTCATAATTCATGGATAGGATTATGAATTTTGTAAAATTGTCCCAAAAATCAAAACTCATGATGGTATACAGTACCCAAAAAAAGGTCTATAAAAAATTAAAAACACAGTAGGTCTAGAGATAAATTTGACTTGAAATCGGATCTTTTCGTATTCAGAAGTAATATCTAGGAGAGAATTAACAATTAACTTAAAATGAATTCTAAGATTATGTCTTTTATTTTGATCGTTTTACTGTTTGTAAATATTCCAAATTCGTTTTCAGAACTCGAATTGTTTACAAATAGTAAAGTATACTCTCCTTCACACACTTTACAAGTTTATGGAAAAGGATTGCCTGAGGAAAATCTGATTATACGAATTTTTACTCCAGATGAATCTATTGCAAAATTTGATCAAATAACTACCAAACCTGATGGTTCTTTTAATTATGGATTGCTAACTTGGCCACAACCATCAACTAGTTTCCCTTATGGGACATACACTGTTGAAGTAATTAGTACAGAGCAAAATGGCATATCACAAAAAATTGATGTGAAATTTTCATCTACAACAGAACTGCTTGATGTGCCTGTTGAAAGAATCATAAACACTCTGGTCTTTGCACCTGAAACTACTGCAGTTGACCGTCCAATCCGAGTATTTGTACAAATTACTAGTGACGGTCTTTTGGTTGGAAATGAACCATCTGAACTGCTACAAACTACTCATGTTCACCTTCCCTCTGGAATATCTGTCCCTTTATCCAATTCATTTAAGACACTTCATCAAGGATTGTACTTTGTAGATTACACTCCACGAGAACAAGGAACTCATGTGTTTCATGTTGTTGCATTTAGTCAAGGTACAACGTCTCATGGTTCTGCAGCTACTAATGTCCTAAGTCAGGATCTGGGGGGAATATCAGATGAAATAATAAAACTAAATGCTGTTTTGGATGAGACATCTAAAGAACTTAATGTCCTCAAATCTGAAATTGCAGGATTTGGCACTACTTTAGATCGTGCTAGCATTCAGATTGACGAAAACATTGGAACAATTTCAACATCTGTCAAATTTATCAGCGAAGCTTCTTCTCAACTAAATGCATTAATGTTTCCAATTATTGCATCAATTGGGTTGATTGTTGCACTACAAATAGCAATACTAACTAGACGAAGATAGTTATAATAATACAAGAAAAATAAATTAACTAATGCCCAAAGCGGCTATTTTCTTTTCTATTTTACTTTTTTCAACTATGTTAACAAATTCTTATGCGTTAACTTCTGGAGATATGATTCTAAATGAATCCATACCTCAAATAATATTTGATTCTGAAATATTAAATATTGATTCTAATTTTTTTACAGAAAATGATTTTAAGCGATATTTGATTTTTGGATACAACACACAAGCTGTTGATTTTATAAAAAATAACTCCCTCTATGGAGTACAAAATGACAATGGCTTTTTTTACGTCTCTGTTC
Source organism: Candidatus Nitrosopumilus sp. (assembly GCA_029864235.1). GTDB lineage: Archaea > Thermoproteota > Nitrososphaeria > Nitrososphaerales > Nitrosopumilaceae > HKST03. The sequence continues at coordinate 5,824 of JAOTTW010000047.1, read as the reverse complement.
TTTCTGAAAAATCAGCATCCCATCTTATTTCGCAGGGCTACTATGTAATTGAAGACACTAAATTAGATTTTCATTTATCCGATGACATCATTTCAGATTCTTCAAGAATAGGTGAGATTACAGGTTCCAGTGCTGTTAAAAAAAAATATGATGCATCAGGTAATGGCACTGTAATTGCAATTGTAGATACTGGAGTTGATTTTTCAAATCCTGATATTCAGCATTCACTTGCACGAGATAACATCAATCATCCTATAATGCTTGATCCTGATGGACAGGGTATTATTCTAACAAACGCAACTTTCTTTGCATATATAGATAAAAATGAAATAATTAGAAATTACAGTAAACCAATTCCACCAGACATGACTTCATCGGTATATGTAAAAAAAGATGGAGTCTTTCTTGATGTGTCACAAGGTGGCAAAGGCAGTAACATTCCAATTTATAATTCATTTTTTCCACAAATAGGGTTATCTCCAATTTTCAATGGTACATTAGACAAAGATATGAAAATTGGTGATGACAATAGAAACTATATCAAATCAAAAAGTGGAGTATATCATCTTGGTGTAATCTATCAGGGTGCATTACAAGGACCATTAGCCCAAATTCAAGTTGTACCGGTTTTAGTGGTTGATTCATTTATTCCAGGAGTTTATGATACAATAATTCCTGATCTTAGTACATCATGGGAAGATTATACTAGATTTGATCTAAAACCAGATCAAAAGCCAAACTATGATTTTGATTTTACTGACGAAAAACCAATTGTATTGGGAAGTGGCAAAGAATTTCTTGTCTATGACTCAAACGGTGATGGAAAAAATGATTATAGTGCAGGAACCTTTGGTGCACAAGTTCTTGATGTTTATGGTGTAATTAAAAATAATGTCACTGACATTGATGATTCATTACAAGCAATTAATGGTACATTGTTACCGGCATTGGATTCTGATGGTAACTTTTTTGGTTTGATGACTGATTTTATGGGGCATGGAACTTCTAGTGCGGCATCAATTACTTCACGAGGCCAGGAAATATATGATATCTACAACAATACCGAAAAACACTCTATCATCGGTGTGGCTCCCGATGCAAAGATCGTGCCAGTAAAGGCATTATGGCTTGGCGATACAGTCTATGGTTGGCTGTGGTCTGCTGGATTTGAAAACCAGGGTCATGACTGGAAATTTTCAGGTAAACCAAAAGTTGACATAATTTCTAATAGCTGGGGTGTATCAAATTTCCCTTCTTTTAATGCATCGCCAGGAATGGATGTCTTGTCACTTATACTATCTGTTCTTGTAACCCCGCATTCTTTAGATGATGATTATCCTGGTATCACAATAGTCTCTAGTGCAGGAAATTCTGGACATGGGTATGGAACAATTGGATTGCCAAATATCTCACCTTTTGGAATTTCAGTTGGTGCAACAACTAACAATGTATTTGTTGGATATGGTCCATTCAAAGATCAACCACGATTTGGGAATACCACAATACATCATAACAGTGTTGTTGATTTTTCAAGTAGAGGGCCTGGCTCCATTGGAGATCCAAAACCTGACATAATGAGTATTGGAGCTCATGGTTTTACACCATCAAATGTTTTAAAAATCAAAAAAGATTCCAAAGATGAATCTTTTTCATTATTTGGGGGAACTAGTATGGCCGCACCATTAGTTTCTGGCAGTGCCGCAATCTTGATTGATGAAATGAGACAAGAATCACGAGATTATGATCCATTTATGATTAAAAACATCTTAATGTCAACTGCAACTGACCTTCAAAATGATCCTTTCACTCAAGGTTCTGGTTTAGTAAATGTTGAAGCTGCTTTAAATTATATGCACGGAGATGATGGCGTTTTCATTGTGTATAATGATGCATCATACCATAATATCAAAAAGATTCTTGAACCCGCAATCAAAAACATCAATTCAACTAGAATTGGATTTGAACAATTCATGCTCCCTTCAAAATCTTTTCCTATGACTGGTTGGTTTGGTGGACAGTTAAGTCCTGGAGATAGAACTACTACAACATTTACAGTTGAAAATCCAACTAATGATACTCTCTCAATTAATGTTAAACCTCAAATTTTGACATTGATTACAAAAAATCAGTTTGATGGGAAAACAATTGTACGACAACAAGATTCCATTTTAAATAAAACTGATACATTCATTCCAAACTATGTAGAACTATCTCATATTATCAATCCTGAAACAACTGGTGATTTTTTTAGTGAACAAAACCCAATTCCTGAAGAATCATCACTAATGATAGTAAACGTTAATTTCCCATTCAGTGATTTCATGAATGGTACATCTAGCGTATATGCCGATGATCTCAAAATCTCTTCTTTGTATCTATATGATTGGCTTGATAATAACAATGATACAAAAATTACAAGTGATGAATTATCTATGGTCAACAGAGCTGGTTCTTGGGGAACCGTTCAAGAGTTAAGAGTTTCAGAACCTAGTGAAAAGTTTGACGGCATTCCATTAATTGGAGTTTATCCCGTACCTACACGCCATTCATACTGGTTAGGTGACACAAAACAAAATTCAACTTCTATGGATTATACTATTTCTACTAGTTATTATCAAAAGGATAATTGGCCATTGTTGTGGCCTGAGTCTAGAATAATATCTGTTCCAGCAAAAGAAATTACTACTCTTGATGTTACATTGATTACTCCAAACGATTTGCAAACAGGTGTCTATCAAGGATTTTTAACTTTTGAAAGTGACAGACATACTGTTAACGCCCCAGTGTCTTTTGTGATAAAACAACCCATAACTGAAAATGAGACAACATTATTAATTCAAGGAAAACAAAGCGATGACATACTTTACGGAAATGGATACACCAAAGGTGCATTTGATATGGTTAATCGGTACATGGCAGGTGACTGGAGGCAATATTATTTTGATATCCAAAATGAATCAATAACTTCTGGAGCCATTGAGCTGTCTTGGACTAGTGATGATACAAATCTTGCAGTATTTGTAATGGATCCGTCTGGAAAAATAGTACAAACCAATGTTCCTTCAGGTGTATTTGGTCATTTTCTAAAATGGCCTTCTCTTGATTGGTTAGGTAATTCTCTTTTCAGTCAAGGTGGGGGATTTTTTCCTGTAAAAAATAAAGATAACACTTCAACTGTAATTTATGTCCCAATTAATCAAACAGGTACTTACACACTTTTGGCTCACTCGACATTGTTTGGTGGAAATTCCACAACTGAACCAATAACACTTGCAGCCAAATTTACAAATATTTCAGATGAAATATTTCGTGATGAAAAAATCTACCCTGAATCTATTATTTCTGATACTAAAGAAGAAAATGCAACATTGCCTGTAAAAATCTCTGAAATTAAAGTTCCAATTGAGGAAAAACCTAATTCATCCCTAGAGTCAGATTCTTCTTTTAGTACAGGTATTGCACTTGGTGTAGTCATTGGAGTTGCGATCGGAATAATGTTTATCTTCATCATCAGACAAAAACCTTCCAAATAATTGAACAAGGTTTATAAGCAATTTGGCGAGTACGTCAGCTTGAATGTCAGAACTTGGGACAAAAAAGTCTGGCGGATTATCCCGAAGAGACTTTCTAAAGTTGATGGGTGCCGCAGGGACAGGGTTAGCATTTGCTCCGTTTGTCCCATTTGGTAATTACATGCCAAATCCAAATCAGGCGTCCCTTGAAAAAGTTCCAGTAATTTTACCTGATGGCACTCAAGCAAATATCAATACTTATCCAATTAACCATGCCGAAGTAATCACATATCCATCAACTGGTGATGCTGCACTGGATGCAGAAGCATTTCGTAAATGGCAATTCATTAGACTTCCTGATGAACTCGGTGGTGGAAAAAAAGACACATCTGCTATACGAGCTTATAGTATGATATGTTTGCATCTTTGGTGTTTATGGAAATACTGGCCCGATGATGGTAGAAAGAGGGGAGAGTGTCCTTGTCACGGTAGTATGTACGATCCAGTTTCTGGAACAGCTTTTGTTGGGCCGGCATCAGTGCAAGCTGCACCGTCAAATACCTTACCAGAACTATCATTAGAAATTGATTCTGACGGATTTGTATTTATTTTACCACCAAAGTTTAATGCTAATGATAATGGAGTAATTGGATATGGCCGTTTCGCTTGAACGAAGAACTGGAGCTGTTGGCTTCCTTTACTGGCTTTGGGATGGCGTAGACAGGACTATCTTTACTGCAATCAAGTTTTCATTCCCTGCAAGATTTGTAAGTCCGTTTGGATTTTTGGGAATGCTAACGTTTACTGTGTTTATTATTCTTGGAGTTTCAGGAGCTCTGCTCATGTTTTACTATCAACCAATACTGGATAGGGCATGGGATAGTGTTCAATTCATCAATGATGAGGTCCCATTTGGTTTTCACATAAGAAACATACACTATCATGGTTCCAATGCAATGGTACTTTTAGCTGTTCTTCACATGTATTATCAATACTTTAGTGGAAGATACAAAATTAGAAACGAAGTTTTGTGGATGACAGGAGTCATTCTTGGCGTTGTTACAATTCTTGAAGCATTTACTGGATATGATGTTATCTTTAGTGAAAGAGCAGAACTTGCAATTAGTATTGCAGCATCTCTGACAACATCTATTCCTGTAGTAGGTCCGACAATTCGTGATGCGGCGTTAGGTAGTGGGTTCTCAGACTTTGTATTGAGGTTTTATGCTCAACACGTATTCTTGTTGCCAATTGTAATGTTGGGACTTATGGCCGTTCACTTCCCAAGATTCTTGGTATTTGATGTGCCAATGGTAATGGCAATAGGCGGTGCAATTCTGATTACTGGCGGTGTGTTCCCAATTGATATGGGATTCAAGTTTGAACCCACAGTACCGCCAGGTGTCACCGTTCCTGAATGGTATCTTACAGGAATTTATGCATTCATGAGGACTCAATATGACAAGTTTGTTACAGGATTGCTGTGGCCTTTACTATTCATTATATCGTTAGTGTTAATACCTTTCATAGATAGATACAAGAAATTTTCATGGAGAGATAGACCAATCATCACAGCATTTGGTATTACCAGCCTTGCTCAAATCATGGTTACAACTTATTGGGGATTCTACATCTCACCAGACATCTCAATTCCATTAGTAGAGCGTTTGGTAATTGATCCGATATTCTTCTACTCCACAATGATTTTGATGGTGCCTCTAGGATTTGGATTTACTTACATGATGATCAAACTTGCAAATGAGGCTGAAAGAAAATCAAAACTCGCAAAAAGTACTGGTCCAAAGAAAGTTGCAACAATCAATCTCTCTGAAAAATGGATAAACTGGTTACTAGTTGCATTATTGGCATTCCAAGTATTCCTCAACATTGCAGCTTACAATGCAGCATTAATTGGAATGAAGAACATTTCATTATTCTTTATTGGAATTATCCTGTTGGTGTTTGCAGCATTCTTCCATATCTACAGATATGCATTAAGTCAACAAAAGAATGCGCCACCACCAGCACCTGTTCCTGTACAAGAAGAAAAACCAAGGCTAACAGAACCTGATGTATCTGTTGAACAAAGTAAACTTTCAAAAGATGATTCTTTGCCTGAAGGAAAATCTGAACCAAAAGGATTGACACATGAAGTCCCAATACCAAAAACTCAAGTAGATTTGGGGGTTGGTGCTAATAACAATCTAGGTTCTGGGGATCTTCCAAAACCATGATCTTAAAATCTCTAAAGAAACTTTATAAGAACTTGAGAGGCGTAAAAAAATTATGAGTGCTCCTACATCGAGTCATGC
>JAOTTW010000046.1 GCA_029864235.1 Candidatus Nitrosopumilus sp. | reverse complement strand
ACCAAAATTCCGCAAAGATAAGATAATTAATTTAGGCACTGTTAGTGATGAGACAAAAACAAATGCGTATCATGCTTGTGATATCTTTGTAATGCCATCTAAAAGTGAATCCTTTGGTCTTGTGTATTTGGAGGCATGGTTACAAGGAAAACCTGTCATAGCTTGTAATGTTTCACCCATATCTGATATTATTGAAAATAAAAAAGATGGTCTTTTAGTAGATTTTGGAAATACAATTCAGATTGGTAATTCAATTTTACATCTTATTGACAATCCAAAAATTTGTAAACAATACGGAGAATGTGGAAAGAAAAAAGCATTAGAGTATACTTCTATTAAAAATCTCGATTATTTTGAAGAAAAATGTATTTCAATTATTAATGAATTTAAAAATAAGAAACCTTGATGGATTTTACTCCTACTCCTAAAGCAATTGTTTCATCTGTATCAAGTATGAAACTTGGAAGCCATAATCTATCTGTATTTATAAAAACTTCTGACACACCATTTGTTATTTTTGTAGGCTGAATAATAATTTCAATTTGTTTTGTAGATAATTTTGACATGTTAACAGTAATAATTGAAGTATCCTCAAATCCAACTGTTACATTAAGTGGTGCTATGCTTTGTATTTCTATTGTGATCTTAGTTAACCGTTTTTCTGTTGGGACAAAAAAATTGGCTCTTCCAGTTGTCCATAACCCCGATAGAGCTTTTTCAACATAAATAGTGTTAAAACCAATCTGTTCTACTCCTATTTTATTCTCAAGTTCAATATTTTTTTTCAAATCTCTTTTTTTAAGAAATTCTATGGTTTCTTTTCTAAATAATTTATTCATCAAAGAAATATCATTGTTATCAAGTCTATGTAAAAAATTTACTAATTCTGAATTTTGTTTTGTTAAATTAAGGTAAATTTTTTTTGTTTTTATTCCTTTTTGTAATCTACTATAGTATTTAGCTAACTTTAGAAATGCTTGAATTTTTTTTAAAAATTTATCTTCCTGATCAAATGAATTTTTTATAATTTTTAAAAACATGTCTAACTCTTAAAAATAATTAATAATTAATAATTAATAATTTTTTTTTATTATATCTTCAAAGTCTAAGGTATGTCATGACAAAATTTCATGAATCTTACTACTAAAATTCCCGATATATACCTGATCTGATTCATCAATACAAATATCTTTTAATTTTAATGAAATCTCTTTCAAATATTTCATTTGTTCTTTATTTTGAATTTGATAAAGAAACTCTGAAAATTCTTCAGCTATTATTTCTGGATTATGTTTTTCTTTAACATATTTTTTAGCATTTATTGATATTTCTTCTTTAAACTTACTGTCAGTGGTTAATTTCTCAAATGCATCCAAAATAGCTTTTTGTTCATCTTTGTCTACATTTACTTTAATTACAGCTTCATCTGGTAGTTCTTTAAACCATCCAGTGTTTGAAACAATAACTGGTTTTGATGCTCCCATTAACTCAAGTGTTATAATCGAGGTTTCACCTGCAGTAGGATATCTTGTCTGGACAACTATATCAGAAATTTGAATATATGGTTCTAAATCTTCCACAAAACCAATTTGAATTACCTTATCGTCTATCTCTAATTTCTTAATGATTTTCTCAATTTCTTTTTTGTATTGCTTGTGCAAAAAGCTACCTACTAACAAGAATTTTGAATTTGTATTTTTCTTAGAATATTTTGCAAAAGCATCTAAAACAATATGAATTCGCTTATGTTCAGCTATATAACCCATCGTTGAAATTATCAAAGTTTTCTCGTCTATTCCAAAGTCTTTTTTTTGTGCAGTTTTTTTTGATTCAAACAATGGAATTGGCATTTTCATTTTTTTTATAAAAGCGTGTGGTGATTCTTTTAAGATTTCTTTTTTTGCATAGTCACTATGAACTATTGTTGCAAGCGATGAATCGTTTAATCTCTTTGTAAGTGTATATTCAAAACTTGGCCAGTTTCCTGTACTGAGTGCATTTTCTGCAATTTTTTTACCCTTTTGACCTAAACAATAAATTATGTGTTCAAAGTACAAATCAGGTTTGTTTTTTGCAACTGTTTGATTCGCAATAAATTTACCAATGAAAGGATCGTGTAATAATACTATTCCTGGATACTGTAATAATGCATTGTAGATATACGTATGATATTCACTGTTCCCCATATGATAAAAAATTACATCATATCGGTGCCGCTCAAATTTTTTGTACGGTATTACTCTTAAATTGTTTTTAACAAATTCATTACTAGGGGTATAATCATTATCAATTATAACATCAATTTCACAGAATTTTTGTAAATATGGTAATAGATTAACTTCTGAATATTTTGAGATCCCTGATTTTATTGGTGATAGTGGTGAAAAATATGCAATCTTCATTACTTAGTCAGCTTTTCAATTACCGTATCCCAGTTCAAGTTTAGGCTTTTTACTTTTTTTAGACCCTCTCTTCCCATCTTTTTTGTTTTCTCTTTATTGTTATAAAACTCATCCAACTTTTCTGCAATTTTTTTAGGATCTGGATCTACAACAAATCCATTAACTTCATTTTCCACAAATTCTAATGTACCGCCAGAATCACTAGCAGTCAATACTGGTTTTTCTGAATAAAATGCTTCTAATGTTACTATTCCATAGTCTTCGTCAATTGGTAGATACACTACAGCCAATGCTTTACTGTACAAATCGATGAGCTCATCATCAGTAGCATTGGGTATCAGCTCTATCTTTTCATGTTGCTTATTATCTTTCATAATGTCATCAAGCCATTTTTTCTGAACATCAAATCCAACTATCTTACACTTTACATCAGATTTGGTGTGTTTCATAGCTTTGACAAGCAAATCCTGTCGTTTTATGGGACTTATTCTTGAGGGAAATATTACATAATCACCGTATTCTTTATTATGAAATTTTTCTGAATTGGGGATTGGAATATAAAGTGGCTCACTTTCTATTTTGTTAAATTCTAATAATCTTTTTGAAACATTTTCTGATATTGTAAAAACTTTTTTTACTTTTCTAAGATATATATCATCAATTTCTTGAATTTTTTTCCTTACATACTCTCCTTCTGAACTATGTTGAAAATAATCATATTCTGTATTTCGTAAATCATAAGCTTGTCTGTGCTGATGGGTTAACCATGTAACATGATTTGGATGATCAATAACATATGATGGAAATTTTGTTGAAATAATCAAATCTATTTTTTCATATCCATATTCTTTCAAATCTAATAATCTCCATGTCAATACACTGTCTAAAATTTTTAGAGGTGGATACCACTTGAAGGGAATTTCTACTAATTCAACTTGATGATTTCGTTTCTTCAATTCATCATATATTCCATGAGCCTGTTTGGCTGAACCACCTGGAGAAAATGGAACAGATGGGTGACATACAACAATCCTCATAATTTCTAGCTTGATCTATAACTCAATTAACCGTTTTCCTTGTTTTTGCTTAATTAAAATTGAATTAATGCTAGAAAAAGGTTCTTAATTCTCATCATTGATCAGCTTTTCAATTCCTCTTTCATCTAATTTGGAATTTACATACGTCTGACAAAGTAGTGTAATAATTTTGCCAATTTTGAATTTAAATATTTTGGTAAAACACAACCAAAACAATGAACTTATTTTGTGATAATTTTTTTCTAACACTCTGGTTTCAATATCTGAACAAAGCAGTAAATAATTTATCGAGCTGACATATATCTTCAAATGATTGCAAAATAATTCAAAAGAAAAAATACAGATTAAAAATTTGAATGATATACTAAAAGAAAATTTGCGTATATTAGAATATGAAGAATTGAATAAACTAGAGAACGGTAATGACTTCACTAATCAAAAACCAAAAATCAAAGAGCCTTCATATGATAGAGAAAAGTTTTCTGATGATGAATATAATTTAACACTTTTAGATCTACGTACTATTTCTCAAGGAAAAAAAAGTCTGAAAAAAATCAGACTATTGTTACATAGAGAAATTCGTGACTGGGTTATATTGCCTTTAGAGAAAAAACAATCTGAAATTAATGCAAAAATCATTCGTAATTTGACTAAAGTTTATTCTGAACTAGATTTTCTTAATCAGAGAATAGATACTAATCTAGAAGAATTTATCCATAGAAATTATTCCATTATATCCGAAATTCGAAAATCATATCGTGATATTTTGGGTAGAAATCCTGATGATGAAAGTTTACAATATTATTTTTATAAAATGGCCTTAGGAGAACTTGGAATTGACGAACTAGAAAATGAATTAAAGCAGTCTGGAGAATATCAAAAAATTAATCAAGAAAGAGATATTGTTAACAGAATTACCTCCACAATAAAAAATCCAATTTTTATTATTGGGGTTCCTAGATCTGGGACAACTCTTATACACAACATACTTTGTAATCATAAAGATTTAGCATGGCCTTCTGATGAGGACTTGTCACACTGGCTTCTTCCAGTTGAACAATTCAGAATTGATTCTCTTTATAGATGGCTTAAAACAAATAACAAAAAGATTCCCGTATCAGAAGAGGCATTATTTGTATTTGGAAAAGATTTAGGAGATGGTTTAAAACATTTTGGTACTCCACCAAAAGGTTCTACAAAAATACCTATAGAAGGTGAAATTCTTTGGAGAGAAATTTTTGGTACTAATTATGTTGAAGATATTTCAGACGGGAAAAAAATTAAACTAAGTAAAGAAATTTTAAAAATCATAAAAAGCCAAAAAAAGACAAGATTTGTCTGCAAGGCGCCAAATAACTCATTTAGGTTATTTGCTATTCAAAAAATATTTCCTGATGCCAAATTTATTAATGTATCTAGAGATCCAAGAGCAGTTGTAAGTTCTATGTCCGAAAGGTATGATCAAGAAGGAGAATTTGATATTGGAATGTACGAAAAAATTACAAATGATGTAAAGTTTCAAAGTTTTGAACCAATAGAAAAATTTGCGTGGTACTACAAAGAATTCACAGATGCAATAACAAAGTTCTCATCTCAAAACAAAAATAATTTTCTAACTATACAATATGAAAAACTATTGCAAAACCCAAATGATACAATACAAAATATTTTGAAATTTTGTGAACTTGATTTACCTGAATTTTTTGATGAAATGTCCTCTCTAATTCAGCAAAACACTCTGGATAAATGGAAGAAAACTTTATCCCAAAAGGACATTGAAAAAATATCCAATATTGTTACTGATTCAATCAAACAGATGAAATATGATTACAATATATGATAACGTGTTTAATCCGGTTTTATTTTTCCAAAAAATGATTGATATTTTACAATCTTTTGCATATAATTCAAATTAGAATTGCTCAAAACTAACTATTTACATAATGGAAACTTTGTAAAAGCATCAAATTGAATCTAGCATGCATTCCAGCATATAATGAGGAATCAACCATATCTGATATAGTAAAAAAATCCCTATCCCATGTAGACAAGGTAATAGTGTGTGATGACGGCTCTACTGATAACACTGCAAGAATAGCAAAAGAGGCTGGAGCCATAGTAATTTCTCAAAATAATCAGGGGTATGGCGCTGCAATCTCTACCCTTTTTGAGCAGGCAAGAAAAGAAAATGCCCATATTATGGTTACACTGGATGGTGATGGACAGCACGATCCAGACCAAATCCCACTATTACTCAATACCATTGCAACTCACAATGTTGATGTTGTAATTGGCTCTAGATTCTTAGATGATAAAACACAAACTCCGGGATACAGAAAAACTGGAATCAAAATTATCACATCTGCTTCAAACTATGGAACAAACTTTAAGGTAACTGATTCCCAATCTGGATTTAGAGCATATTCAAAAGATGCCATAGATGCAATACATCCAACCGAACAAGGAATGTCAGTATCTACTGAAATCTTGCTAAAAATATCAAACAAGGGACTCTCAGTAGCTGAAGTCCCAGTAACCATATCATATGAGGGTGATACCTCAGAGCAGCATTCAGTATCCCATGGAATATCTGTCTTGATAAATACACTAAAGTATGTATCAATAAAACACCCAATCAAGTTTTACGGGATTCCCGGACTTGTATTAATTGTTATAGGTATTGTTTTAGGTGGAATATTTCTTGATGCGTACTTGAATAAACAAGTCATATTTTATGGCTCACTGTTAGCTTCAGTTGTATTGTTTTTGCTAGGCGCAATACTTGTGGTAACATCTATTATTTTGTTTTCAATGGCAAACTTAATTCGAGACAGGAATTAACTCTGTCAATCCATCTCTTAGATTTGTTTTTGGGCTAAACCCCAACTCTTTTTCTGCTTTTGAGATATCTGCCATACTATATCGTATGTCTTTTTTTTTTGCAGGCTGAAATTTTATTTGTACTTTTTTTCCAGTAATGTCAAGAAACATTTGTGCCAATTCTTTTACTGAAATTGATTTTCCGCTTGCAATGTTGTATACTCCAGATGAATTTGTTTTCACTGCAGCATCAAATGCATTAATCACATCATAAATAAATACAAAGTCTCTTGTCTGCAAACCGTCTCCATAGATTACTAGTGGCTTGTCTTTTGAAATGTTTTCAGCAAAGTTTGATATCACACCTGCATATTGTTTGTTTTGTCTTTTTCCATATACATTAAATATCCTCAAAATGACATAGTCTAGATTATTTTCTGCCATTTCTTTTATCTTGTTTTCAGCTAATAACTTGCTTGCACCATATGGCGATAATGGTTTTGTCTCTGAGTTTTCTGTAACTGCAATACTAGAATCTTCATATACTGCAGCAGATGATGCAAAGATTATTTTTTTTATTTTATGTTTAATGCAGCAATTAAGCGCATTGACTGTTCCGTTAACATTGACATTTTCTACCATTTCTGGATGTAATACAGATTCTGTGACATCAGACTTTGCAGCCAAATGTATCATGATATCAAATCCCTTGGAGGATTGTAACAAAGTATCATAATCTAAAATGTCTGCTTTGACAAATTTTGCCCCCTTTTTTACTAATGAATCTACGATACTTTGAGTGCTAGTTGATAAATCATCATAAATTGTGACCTTGTGGTTATTTTGCAAAAAATCAACCAAATGTCCACCAATGAATCCAGCACCACCTGTCACAAGAATTCTCAACAGTTTTTCTGCTTATTTCTCTGATTATCTTGGTTTCTATTCAAATCTAAAGATCGTAATATTTTAAAATAATCACGTCTTTAGATACTTTGTTAGTCTGAAGGCTCAAAAACCGATCTTGGGTTGTAAAAATTACAATCTTTGATCTAAAAATCACACAAAGTCTGTTTAGAGCCTGAAAAATTAACAATATTGGGCAAATTTGTGGATAAATCGTCCATTAGGCTTAAATACAAACTTTAGAGAAAAAAGCCAATAACATGAATAACGAAATAGGACGTAAAATAACTAGTCTTACATTAATGACAATTATGATTGCCGGTGGACTGACATTTGCTGTACCTGGTGTAATGCCAGCAGCACATGCAGCCAACGCCAATCTCTTTGTATCCGCAGAAAACTCACAGTTTGATAACTACATGTCAGGACCTCAAGTAATTGAGGTCGTCGTAATTGACTCAGACATCAATGATACTGATGAGGCAAAAGGTGAACCAGATGTTACTGTAAACGGCAAGATCCTCAGAATGGTTCAAGCAGTAGATGGTAACTGGTATGGTTACTTTGCAGACAGAAAAATGGCACAAATAGCAGATAGTACTGCTGTTGCAGGCTCCGGAGTCGGTTTAGACTTTGGTCAGTTTTGTAGCAACACATCTGCAAGTGTAATAGGCGTTGCTAGCTTCAGTGATACTAACGGTGTTGCATTTCCAACAAGTGCAGGTGGTATTGAAGGTTCATCAACAGGTGCACCAATCACTCACACATGTACTGCCGGAACAGCTACAATGACTACTACTACTGATGGCGCTGAGACCTATGATGGTCTTAATGTTGTCAGAGAGGCAAAAGCCCCAAACATCCGAACTGGTATTCCTAATGGACAGATCGGAATTGAAGAAGACTTTTGGCCATTTGTTCAACTCTATACACTAAACCCAACAGGTAATGTTGTAATTCAGTACAACAAAGGCGGCGGTGTTCAAACAACATCACTTACTTTTGATACTGTCGACAACTTTGCAAGCTCAAGTTTAGATAGAGCTGTATATCCACCAGGCTCACAAATCCATGCTACAATCACAGATTTGTGGTTAAACATTGACCCAACCGACGAAGACTCTTGGACATTTGGTACAGTAGGTACAATATCTACAAACTATCAAGTGTTTGATGAGAACGGCGGTACTCCTGGTGATGTCGCAACAAATACTGATACTAATCTGTTAACCTCTAAACTCTCAGCATTGATGTGTGAAGATAATTGTGTACTAAGATTTAATCCAGATGTACAAAATAAAGGAATCGTTGCTACCCTACAGGATAACGATGATTCAGAAATTGTAACATCTGGTGATCCAAATGTTCCTACAACTTGGACCACCAATGGTGGTTTCCTTGCAGGAAATGTACCAATGACAATTACAGAACAGGGTCCAAATAGCGGTGTATTTGGTTCATATGATGAATCAGATACATCAAATCTTATAATCCGTACTGATGCTGCAAGGGGAACCTCCGCATCAATTGATTATAATGAGACCCCAGTTACAATTCTTGTAGGATTAAGCTTTGCTACAGTTGACATTATGCCAATTGACGATGAATGGAGCTCTGGTGAAGAGATCCCAATCAAATTAGTTGATGGTGATGCCAACAAAAACAGCAGAGCAGATGAAGACTTGGACTTGAATGATCCAAATACCGCCTTGATTCCATCCCTTAAAACAGGTACACCAGCCACACTAAGTGGTTTGTCATCTGCAACATTGGATGGAGTTGCATTAACCAATACTGTTCAAGGTTTCAGTGACAGAGCAATATTGACCCACTCTAGTGGAACTCTTACTACCATTGATGGTGGTGATACACTTGTTCTAAACTTTGGAACAATGAAAAAGTTCTTTGATGCAGCACCAGTCAACAAGGCAAACTTCCATGGATATGCACTATTCAACTATGATGTTAGATCATTAGCTAATGATGGTAACATCGATGGTATTACTAGTGTGGACATTACATTACCAGGTGCTGCAACATTTACAGCACAACCTCTACAAGGTTTGATTGTAATTGATAACACCCAAGATAATGTAGCCAGTCCATTTAGTGGATTGGCAACAACAAGTCCACTTAGTGTTACCTTCACATTGAATGGTCCAGTAGCTCAGGATATTGCTCTTGGTACACAACTACCAGTAGTAGCTGATATCTTTGGATTTGGTTTCTTAAATGACGGCTTAGAGGATAATGAAAGAATTGCTAATCAGATAATCAGATTGGAACTTGAAGAGACTGGTGATAACACCAGCACCTTTGAAGGTACCTTGGAATATACCATGATTAATCAACTTAACATTCTTGATCAATCCACATATGAGGGATTAGATACAATCTCTGATGAAGCATCCTTTATCGTAATTGAAGACTTGGATGATGAAGAATCACCAAGAGTCAACTACTTTGATAAAGGTGCAGATGGCGTATCAACCCAAGTAGCCGATCAGGAAGAAGCACCATCTCATTCAGGTATTGTCTCATTTGACTTAGATACTTACAAGACTGCTGACACAGTTACAATTACATTAGAAGACTTGGATCTTAACGTAGACTCTGATCTTATTGATATCTATACTGTAGTATCCGGTAGCTCCATCCTCAAACTTAATGATGTGCTAGGCAGCGATGCCAATCCATTTGAATTAAGTGATGGAGATAGACTGAGTAGAGTATTAGATGTCACCTTTGATGATCAACTTTGGACCGCCGGTAACAATGAAGCATGTACTAATTCATTGGCTGCCGATAACATCGATACCGGACTTGCCGCTACTGGCTTTACATTGATAGAGACAGATCGCGACTCTGGTGTCTTTGTTGGCGACTTCCAAATTCCAGCTAAATGGTGTAGAGCAGGAGCAAGTACTCCTGAATCTGTAACCGGTCTTGACATTGAAGTCAACTATGTTGACTTTAGAGATGCAGCTGGTGAGATTATCGAAGTAGGTGACAGCGCAGGAATTCGCGCAAACACCGGTTCAGTAAGTCTTGATAGAACAGTATATCCTGTACCATTTGGTGTTCCTGCAAACTTTGGTGACGTAACCGGGGATACTTCTCCAGATAACAGATCCATATTTGCAATTCATGCAACTGGTATCAATACAGACCTCACCCAATCTGGTAGTTTCCTACCAAACGGTGATCTAACTGTTCATATCAGAGTTAACGATCCAGACTTTGACGTATCCGCAAGCGGTGAAGATAGAATTGCTCAAAATACAGATAAACTACCTGTTGGTCCAGTAAAGGTCTCTATAATTAGAGGTGCTGAAACTGTAATTCTCGGCTTTGCCGGTGGACCAATTGCCAATGACGGAAGAATAAATGTTGGTACAACCTTAGTTGGAGATGGTCAAGTAAGTGATGGTGAAATCATTGTCACTTCTAGCACTCCGGGCTTTGGTGGTGTTGTTACTTCAGGTAGTGCAGGTGCCTTTACAACTGGTACAACAGTAACTATCAACCAAGGAAGTCTAGCAGCAACTGCATTATTTACTGATAACGCCGCAAATGGTATTGATTCAGGTAATGAATTAAGTGACTTTGCTGGTCTAGATCTTGCAAGCTTTACAAATGGTGCCATAACCATCGATGATGGTTCAGGTAACGTTGTAGCTGCAATCTTTACTGATGCAGGCGCAACAGGTCTTGGTTCTGGTAGTGAAATAACTAACGTAGCTACTTTTGCAACTGGCTCAGTGCTTATCTGTCAAACAGGTATGTCTCAAGTCAATTGTGCAACAGGAACTTTTGTTAATATTGGTACAGGTTCAGTAGCTGCAAACGAGCTCAAAGTTGTAAATGCAGATAATAATATGACTCCTGGTCCAGTAACACTTGTACAAGGAGCCAATACTGCAACAGCATCATGGGCAGATCTAAATGGTGATACTAACATAGATGATGGTGAATTAACCATTACCAATGGATTAGCTTCCGGAACAGGCTTTGTTGATACAACAGGCGTATTTCCAGGCTTAACAAATCCAGTAACTGTAACACAAGGTGTATTAGTTACAACATTGGTCTTTACAGATAAATCAACTACCTTGGAAACTGGAGAGTTAACTATCTCACCTGATCCAAGTGGTATTGGATTTACTAATGGTGATGTAACAATTACTCCAATTCCAACTGTTTCAGGAGTAAGTGCTACAGGAACATTCACTGATGGCACAACTGCAAGACAGTTTGGCCCCATGGATGAAATTGCACCAGATGCAGGTATCTTCGAGTTTGATCTTGAAGTCAAATACACCGATGGTCCAGCAGATTCCAAATGTCCACAAACCGTGGACTTTGATGCTGCAACCGCAGGTATACAGGGAGAATTAACCAGATTTACCGCCGCCTCACCATCTAATGAGAACTATTGTATCCTACAAGGAGATATTCTCCAAATAGAATACACTGATCCAATAGATGCATCAGGTGACGAAAACACTGTAACTGATTCTGCTACCTTTGACTTGAGAAATGGTGTATTGCAATCTGACAAATCCGTTTACATTATTGGATCCGACATGATCTTGACCCTCATTGAGCCAGACCTTGATCTGGACAATGATC
>JAOTTW010000045.1 GCA_029864235.1 Candidatus Nitrosopumilus sp. | reverse complement strand
CAAGTGCATCAATGCAAGACTTGTCACAATTGCTAGGAGATGTGATGTCTGGTTCTTCAATTGAAGGTGGAGACATGATGAGTGTTGGAAATCATGAAAATGCGGACACCATGGCTATTTTAGAAGAAGCACACTCTGTAATTGCAGGGCAGACAAAACAAACAATACCAGATATTCCAGACAATCTAAAGCATGAAATTGTTCAGAAAAGGAATTCAGATATATTCATTTAAATAAAATTCATTTAGACTTTTTACTTTTTTGAATTAGAATTTTTTTGATTCTTGAAATGGTAGGATAACTATATCCTCTTCTACGATAATTTGTAATCATCATTTTCCAGTTTTTTAGTCTCCATTGAGCTTGCTCAGAAGTTACTGAATGAACCTCTTTCTGAATTATGCTTTTTCTCCCAACCTTGAGAGTTCCAGCATCTTTTGCAGACCATCGGTTTTTTGCAAATTTCAGACCAGTTAGAATTTCATCAATTGGCATTTCTTTAAAATATTCTTTTAGTTTTTTTATCTGGGCATCTGTTGGTTTTGCAGAAAGAGGTAATTCAATCATAGATTTTTGCACTATAGTTCTAAAATCTAGTGACATAAGAAATTCTTGCTAAATGAGATTTCACTAAAACAGGTAAAAATGAAAAACAATTTTAAAATAATCTAGCAATTCAGGCCCAAAACAGAATTTTTACACAAGGTGTTATACATTCCAAATCCTAAAATTATTGCAGCAAATACTGCTAATGGAACCAAAACAAACACCTTAGTCTTTATACCCATACTAAAAATCAAATGTTTTCATATAAAATTGTCACAGTTTTATTCTATACTAATTAGAAATGTTCCTCTTGTATCAGGATTTCGGAGTAGAGATACCATTTCTCGAGGTAAAAGATCAGATGCCTTATCGCATTTTACTGCTAGAGTTCTAGGGCAAACAAAGTCACTTTTCCTAATTACAATATCATTTGTATCTGTCAGAATAAGATTCTCATGCCCTCTTCCTTTTACAAGAAATTCATATTCTTTAACTTTAATTAAAAAATAAACACTAGAGTTTGGGTCTCTTAGTTTATTTTTTAATTCTTCAGGTAAATCTGCGCAGCTTGAAGTTGCATTAACACCAATAATGCAATCACCCTGAGGAGTCAGATGAGACTCTTTAGTAATTTCAATTGTTTTTTGGTGAAATGAGCGAATATTCTCATGTCCAGAAAACTCAATTTTAAATTCCACAAAAAATAAAATAAAATTGATACAAATTAATCTTGGTGAAATTACAAAAATCAATACTTTTTAGGCTCCGATCAAAGTGCTAAATTTTTTCATTTATGGGCAGAGTTTAAATTAAACTTTCAAAGCATTGGAATCAAATGCTTCCTGCACAACAAGGTTATGATAGAGCAATTACAGTATTTTCACCAGATGGTAGATTATACCAAGTAGAATATGCAATCGAGACTGTACGAAGAGGAACTATTGCTGTGGGTGTAAAATCTAAAGAAGGAATAGTAATTGCAGTTGAGGAAAAACCAAGAAAATTACAGATTTCCAAAACAGCACAGAAGATATTTGAAATTGATGATCATGTGGGTGTTGCAGCAGCAGGATATATTCCAGATGCAAGAAGTCAAGTAGATAATGCAAGATTCTTTTCACAAAGTAATAAAATGATTTATGATGAACCAGTTGAAGTTGAAACAATTGCAAAACATTTGGCTGATCAATGTCAACAATTTACTCAGTATGCAGGAGTAAGACCATTTGGTGTTGCGCTAATACTGGGAGGAGTTGTTAATAGCAAACCACAATTATTTCTCACTGATCCAAGTGGAACTTACATTTCTTATGATGCAATTGCAATTGGTTCGGGGTCTGAGCAAGTAACAGATTTCTTGGAAAAAACATATAGTCCTGATCTCTCACTTGATGATGTGTCAGCATTAGCAGCAGCTGGAATTTATTTGGCAAGTGAAGATAAAGAAGGCGTAGAACATATCAGAATGGCCCAAATAAAATCAGATATCGGCTTGTTTGAATTAGTATCAAATGAACAAATCGCAAACTATGCAAAAACTGCCAAAGAAAAATACCCACATGAAAAGAACTAAGATCTAAAATTCTGCGTGAGTAATATATTGAAATTATCTGTTGCCATTCCAGAGTCATCATTATCAGATGAATCTACAAAAATGGATAAAACAAGAAAGATTTCAGTTCTTGCAAGAGCTTGTGCAATATTCAAAGTAGATACAATTTATGTATATCAAGAAGGAGCCAACAGAGAAGATGGGAATCTTCTTGTAACTATTTTGAAATATCTAGAAACTCCTCAGTTTCTAAGAAAAAGACTTTTTCCAAAGATGAATGAATTGAAATTTGCAGGAGTATTACAACCTCTTAAAATCCCAAGTCACGTTACACCGGCAAACTCAAAAAAGATCAAAAAAGGAGACATAAGAGAAGGAATCATGGTTAGTGTCAAAGGCAAACGATTTGTAGATGTGGGAATAAATCAACTAGTTCCTTATTTTGGTAAAGAAAATGTTGGAAAAAGAGTGACCGTTCAATTTAAAACAGATTATCCAGATTTTGCAGTAAAAGAAATTCAACGTGATGAAGTACCAAATTATTGGGGGTATTCAGTTAAAGAAAGATCAAATCTTTTTTCATTAATGACTGAATGGAGAGGAAATATAATAATTACATCAAGAAAAGGTAAAACTGCTACAAAAGAACAATTAACAAAGTATCTAAAATCAGATCTACATACTTTACTAGTTTTTGGATCACCTTCTAAAGAAGTACAGGAAATTCTGGGTGGAAAGATGAAAAATGTTCAAAATGCGAAAACAATAAACTTTTTTCCCAATCAAGCAACTGAAACTGTTCGTCTAGAAGAGGCATTACTTGGAACTTTATCAATAATTAACGCATATACTATAGGTCAGAACAGTTAAAAAATTGTCTGAGAAGAAAAATTTTTTGATTTTGGCAATAGGAATGGGTTTTGTAGGAGTTGTTATTGGGGGAATTATAATATGGAGTATTGCATCTAGTTTGCTTAAACCATAATCCAAATAGTCAAACATTTGTTAACCAAGTAAAAGATAGAGGTTAACAACATCTCACATGGTTTATTAGGCGGTCTCCGATGATTGTGTTTTATCCATGGGACATAGAAAAAACAGTCAGCCACGTAGAGGGAGTATGGCTTACTATCCAAGAGGCCGTGCAAAGAGCATGGAGGCACGAATTAGGGCTTGGCCAAAAAATAATTCAGAAGAACCAAAGATTTTAGCTCACTGTGGGTTCAAAGCAGGATGTGTACAGATTGTCACGATAGATGATCGTGACAAGACACCAAACGCTGGAAAACAATTAGTAAGTCTTGGAACGGTTTTAGTTACACCACCAGTTTTAATTTTAGGGATTAGAGGCTATTCAAAAGAACATAATGGTTCACATGCAGAATTTGATGTGTATGCTGATGAGATTCCAAAATACATGGCTAAAGAAATTTCTTTAAAAAATAAAGAAGGCGCATTAGAAAATGCAGAAAAAAATCTAAGAGGAATAAAAGAAATTTTTGCAATTGTCGCAGTATCTCCAAGTGCAGCAGGTCTTGAACAAAAGAAACCATATATCTTTGAAGCATTAGTTAGTGGAGGAGACATTCAAAAGCAATTTACTCATGTTAAAGAATTGCTAGGAAAAGAAATCAAGATTGATCAAATTTTTGAAACAGGTGCAAGGGTTGATGTTGCAGCAATTACCAAAGGAAAAGGATGGCAAGGAGTAATTCAAAGAATGGGTGCAAAAAGAAAACAACATAAATCTAGAAAAACAGTTAGAGAGTTAGGTTCTCTTGGTCCAATTTCACCTCAAAACGTCATGTATACAGTTCCAAGGGCAGGACAAATGGGTTTCCATCAAAGAATTGAGTATGATAAGAGAATAATGATGATTGGGAACACTGATGAAAATCAATTTAGAATTAATCCTGAAGGAGGTTACAAACATTTTGGTTTAGTTAAAGGAGATTTTATTATTCTAAAGGGTTCAGTTCCGGGTACATATAGAAGATTGATCAAACTTAGAAGTCAAATTAGAAACATACCAGCTAAAATCTCAAAACCAAATATTTTGGAGGTTGTTGTATAATGAAAACAGTGTCATTTTCAATTAACGGTTCTAAAGAAGGAGAAGTTGAATTACCATTAATATTTTCAACACCATTTAGAGTAGAATTAATTCATAAGGCATTTACTAATCTAAATTCACATAAATTTCAACCACAGGGAAGACATCCAACTGCAGGTATGGATGTAGTTGCAAGATCAAATGATCCACCAACAGGTCAACATCAAGCACGTATTGCTAAAATGAAAGGTGGTGGAGGGGGGAGACAAGGACAAGCAGGTGGAGTTGCATCAGTAAGAGGAGGTAGACAAGCACATCCTCCAATTGTAGATAAGGTAATTTACAAGAAATTAAACAAAAAAGAAAACAAATTGGCTTTATGCTCAGCAATTGCTGCTACCGCATCAAAAGAATTGATTCAATCAAGAGGGCACAAAGTAGAAGATATTGAATCATTCCCAATTATTGTTTCAAATGAAATTGAATCAATTTCAAAGGCAACAGAATTCTCCAAAGTATTAAATTCATTAAACCTAATGAATGATGTCAAAAGACTAGAAACAAGAAAAGCGCGTACTGGTAAATCTTCGCTTAGAGGAAGAGGCAAAAAGATCGGAAAAAGCGTATTGTTTGTAACTAAAGATTCTGCAAATATTAGAAAAGCTTGTGGATCATTTCCAGGAGTTGAGGTAAGAGCAGTAAAAGATCTAAGCGTATTAGATTTAGCTCCTGGTTCAGATCCAATAAGATTAACCGTATATTCAAAAGCAGCACTAGAGGAAATTGCAAAAATAAAATCAACACATCTAGAATTAATGGTGAAAATAAAATGAATGTAGATCAAGCAACAAAAATCATTTTAAAACCATACATTACTGAAAAAACATTTGCAATGGTAGAAAATGAAAGTAAGATTTGTTTTATTGTAGAAAAATCATCCAGTAAACCACAGATTGCAGAAGCTGTAAATACACTTTACAATCAAAAAGCAGTCAAAGTAAACACTGCAAGAACAATTTATGGAAAGAAAGCTTTCGTACAGTTTGAAACAACAGAAAAGGCGAGAGATTTAGCCACTAAGATAGGAATGCTATAATATGGACTGTGAAACTTTAACAATACTAACAAGGAAGATGCAAAATGGTTAAAGAATTTTCATATAGAGGAATTCCACAGGAGGAATTAGAACGTATGTCATTAGAAAAATTATTTCAAATATTTAACTCAAGACAAAGACGTTCTCTTACCAGAGGTATTACTGATGGCAAAAGAAAACTAATCGAGGAAATCAAAGCTGCTAAAGCAGGAAAATTAAAGAATCCAATTAAAACCCATTGTCGAGACTTAATTATTTTACCATATATGGTAGGTGTTCCAGTAAATGTTTTCTCAGGAAAAGAATTTGTTCCAGTCCACATCAAAACTGAAATGATTGGACATTATCTAGGAGAATATGTAATTACAAACAAAAGAGTCTCACATGGTGCACCCGGTGTTGGAGCATCAAGATCTAGTCTCTACGTTCCACTAAAGTGATTGTTATGGGAAGATTTGGATACGCATTTCAAAATTATGACACAACAAAACATGTTAGATCTTCACTAAGAGAAAAAGACATTTCTCACAAGCATGCACGTGAAGTAGCTGTTGCAATAAAAGGACTGTCAATAGAAAAAGCAAGAGACTATCTTCAAGCAGTAATTAACAAAGAAAGGGCAATAGCATTTAGAAGATTCAATAATCAAGTTGGACATAGAACAGATCCGGGTATGATGTCTGGACGTTATCCACAAAAAACAGCAAAAGAATTCATCAAAGTATTAGATAATTTAGAATCAAATGCAGAATACAAAGGAATGGATTTAGACAGATTAAAGATAGTAAATGCAACTGTTCACAAAGGAGTAATTGTAAAAAGATTTACTCCAAGAGCAATGGGTAGAGCATCTCCAAAAAATAACGTATTAACACATGTAGAATTGGTGGCTCAAGAGGTATAAAATGTCGTCAGTCAAAAACGTAATCAAAGATAACTACAATATGATGTTGCTTAAGGACTATCTTAGAACTGCAATTAAAGAAGCAGGGTTCTCACATGCTGAAATTTCAAAAACACCCACAGGAACTAGAGTATCATTGCATGTAACAAGACCAGGAATTGTTATTGGAAGAAAAGGTTCAGGAATTAGAGAATTAACAGATAAACTTGCAGTAGATTTTGGTTTAAAGAACCCCCAAATCTCTGTGGTGGAGATTGACAAGCCAGAATTATCACCAAGCGTAATGTGTAACAGAATGGCGTCTCATATTGAACGTGGGACTGCCTTTAGAAGAGCAACTATGTGGACACTAAAACAAATCATGGAAAACGGTGCAATGGGCGTACAGATTACAATTTCAGGCAAACTTCGCGGTGACCGTTCAGCATTTGAAAAACATACTGCAGGAATATTACCAAGAGCAGGTCATCATGCTGAGATGATTGTTGATGAAGACATTGCACATGTAAAAACTCCTATGGGATTAATCGGAATCAGAATTAGAATTGCTAGAAAAGAGAAATTGATTCCAGAATTTGAATTAAAGAAAGAAAAACCAAGTAAGGTAAAACAAGTCAAAGATGAAAAAACGGGAAAGATGAGAGACGAGACAGAAGCAGAAAAGAAAGCGAGAACAGAATCTGAACAAATTGCAATTGAAGAAGAAAAGATGAAGGAATTAGAGACTTTAGAGGAAGAGGAGGCTAAATTCAAATGACTAGATTAAGTATGAAAACAATTAGAGAGTTAAACGAAAAGGATCTCAAAAGCAAGATACAAGAATCACGTGGTGAACTTGCCAAATTAAGAGTTGATGGATCAAAAGGAACGTTAAGAAAAGAAAGTGGAAAGTTAAAACCACTCCGACATGATATTGCAAGAATGCTTACGAGACTAAACGAGATGAAAAAGAAATGATCACAGCAGAAAATATCACATCACATGAATTAATAGGAATGCATGTAGAGGTTGTAAATTCTTCAAATCCACAAATTATAGGAATAAATGGAAGTGTTGTTGATGAAACAAAATCAATGATTAGAATTAATACTGTAAAAGGAATTAAATCAATTTCCAAGTCAAATAATGATTGGAAGTTTTCAGTTGATAACAAAGACATTATTGTAAATGGATTAAAAATTTTAAAAAGACCATTTGATAGATTAGGAGCAAAGAATTGAGTAGAAACATAGGATTAAAGGTAAAGGAACCAACAAGAGAATGTACGGATCAACATTGTCCATTTCATGGAAGTTTGTCAGTTAGAGGAAAACTATTTGATGGAAAGGTAACAAGTAACAAAGCAAAACAGACAATCACCTTACAAAAAGAATCTCCAGTCTATTTTAGTAAGTTTAAAAGATATGCACGTAGTAAAAATACAATTCATGCTCATGTACCTGAATGCATGGATGTGAACTCAGGAGATCATGTGTTAACTGCTGAATGTAGACCAATATCAAAATCAGTATCATATGTAGTAGTGGAGGTTAAGGCATAATATGGCAAAACAAGCAGGTAAAGGAGTAGCAGAATTTCGTCCATATGTTACAAGATCAATTCCGGTCGGGGCAAACATTGTTTGTGCAGATAATACTGGTGCAAAAATTCTAGAAATTGTAATGGTACAAAAACATAAAACAAGAGTATCAAGACTTCCTGCAGCAGCTGTAGGAGATTTTTGTAATGTTGTAGTAAAAAAAGGACCAGCTGAATTAAGAAAACAAGTTTACGGTGCAGTTATCATTAGACAAAAATATCCAGTTCGTAGATTAAACGGTGTAAGAGTATCCTTTGAAGATAATGCAGCTGTTTTGATTACTCCTGAAGGAGAAGTAAAAGGAACAGACATTAAAGGACCCGTTGCAGCAGAAGCTTCAGAAAAATGGCCAAGAGTAGCTAACTTGGCATCAATGGTGGTATGAAATGAAACCGACAAAAATGAGAAACCATTTGATTTATCGTGCTACATTCAATACAAGAAGTAAACAATTAACAAGCCCACTCTCAAGTGAATTAAAGAAAAAATATTCAAAGAAAAATATTCGAGTCATTGAAGGAGACAATGTAAAAATTGTTCGAGGGGAATACAAGGGCGTAGATGGAAAAATATCTCAAGTTTTAACTGAGAAAAATAGTGTAGCAATTGAAGGAATAAAAAAGGAAAAAACTAAAGGAGACAAATTTGACGTATTCATTCATACCTCAAATCTTTTAGTTACGGGTCTAAACACAGATGACAAGTGGAGAATTAAAAAACTAGAAGGAAAGAATACACAAAAACAACAGAAAGAAACTAAGAAAGAAGAGCCAGCCAAAGAAACAAAAATGGAAAAAAAGATAGAAAAGGAAGATGAGAGTTAATGGTAAGCATATCAGGTAGTAAAAAACTCAAAAGACAAATGGCCCCACAATTTTGGGGAATTACTAGAAAAGATAAAAGATTTGTTATCACTGTAAAACCTGGTCCACATAAAAAAGCACAATCTATTCCTACTGCAGTTTTTCTCAGAGACATGTTAAAGATTGTAACTAGTTTAAGAGAAGCAAAGGCAGCAATTTATTCAGGAAGAGTAAAGATTGACGGAGTCGTCAGAAAATCCCTCCATCATGCAATCGGCCTTATGGATGTTATAGAATTAGAAAATGTTCCAGAAATCTATAGACTGGTTCCAATAGAAGGAAAATTACTTGGACCACTAAAAATTAGCGAGTCAGAAAAATCAAAGAAGCTAGTGAGAGTTACCAACAAATCAACCATCAGTAAAGGAAGAATGCAAATTGGATTTCATGATGGGCGTTCAACAATATCAGACACACAAGTAAGTGTCGGAGATACATGTCTAATACAAGTACCAGATCAAAAAATTCTTCAAGTAATTAAATTAGAAGCAGGATGTCAAGCATTAGTAACAAGAGGGATTAATGCTGGACAAATTGGCAAAGTAGAATCTATAGAAGAAGGTTCATTTATTCTTCCAAAACGTGCAGTCCTGGTGTTAGGAGAAAGAAAAATTGAAATTCCTGCAGATATCATAATGGCAATCGGAAAAGAGGAGCCAGTAATTCAGCTAAAGTGATCATATGTCCCAAGTAACCGAGTCCCCAATGAAAAAAATATCACTAGAGAAGGTTGTTCTCAATATGGGAGTAGGAAGATCAGGAGATGCGATTGAAATTGCAAAGAAGGCCCTTGATCAAATTTCTGGCAAAAAATCATGTGCGCGAGAAGCTAAAGAAACACAAAGAGATTGGGGGATAAGAAAAGGAGAACCAATTGGAGTTGCAGTAACAATAAGAGGCGAAGATGCAAAAGCATTACTCAAAAGATTATTTGAAGCTAAAGGTAACCAATTAAACGGTAAGGCATTTGATAATTTTGGAAATTATTCTTTTGGAATTAGAGAGCACATTGATATTCCACAAGTAAAGTATGATCCACAGATTGGAATTTTAGGTTTGGGTATTTCAGTAACATTAACTAGGCCAGGTTACGGAATTAGAAAGAGAAGCAAGCATAAAGCAAGTGTTGGAAAAAAACACATCATAAAAAGTCAAGAAGCAAAGGATTATCTAACAAAAGAGTTTGGAGTGACAATAGTATAATGGCAAAAGACAGATCATACGAGTTTACTGGAAGAAAAAAACATGACTTTGGAAGAGGTTCTAGATGGTGTAAAAGATGCGGGGATTACACTGCAGTTATTCAAAAATATGATCTGATGATTTGTAGAAGATGTTTTAGAGAAGTTGCAACATCTTTAGGATTTAGGAAGAATATGTGAGTGATATGCCAGCGACAAACGTTATAGCAAATCTATTCAACACATTATACAATAACGAGGCTAGAAGAAAAAGTGACTGCGTAATTCTTCCAACTTCAAAACTAGGAATTGAAGTTTTAAAGACACTGCAAAAGGATGGATATGTTGGAGAATTTGAACATGTTGATGATAATAGAGGCGGAAAATTTAAAATAAAATTATTAGCAAAGATCACAAAGTGTGGAGCAATCTCACCAAGATTCAAGGTAAAAACCGACCAGTTTAACAATTGGGAACAACAGTATTTGCCAGCATATAACAGAGGAATGTTACTTGTTACAACTAACCAAGGAGTAATGTCACATCATGATGCAGTCAATAAAGGATTAGGAGGATTTTTGATAGGATATGTCTACTGAGCAAGTTGAAAAA
Source organism: Candidatus Nitrosopumilus sp. (assembly GCA_029864235.1). Lineage (GTDB taxonomy): Archaea > Thermoproteota > Nitrososphaeria > Nitrososphaerales > Nitrosopumilaceae > HKST03. Next base: position 1,869 of record JAOTTW010000045.1, on the reverse strand, counting down.
TTTGAAGATATAGTAGAGATTCCAGAGGGAGTTACTGTTACTCAAAAAAAACATATGTTACAATTTCAGGGACCATTAGGTAAGACACATAAAAGTTTTAGAAGTATTCCAGTCTATGTGGAAGTCAAGGATGGCAAAGTGTACCTTAAAGCACAAGGCAAAAGAAAAAGAGATTATTCTATTTTACACACTTCACGATCAATAATCAGAAACATTTGCGAGGGTCTTGTTAAGGGTTATACAATTAAAATGAAAGTTGTTTTTGCACACTTTCCAATAACTGTTAAAGTTGAGGATAAGACAGTAAAAATTGAAAACTTTCAAGGAGAAAGAGCTCCAAGAATTACAAAGATCGTGGGAAAAACCAAAGTAATTCCAAAGGGCGAAGATGTAATATTAACTGGAGAAGTATGGACTGACATTACGCAGACAGCTGCAAATATAGAATTACATACAAAAGTAAAAGACAAAGACCACCGAGTCTTCTTGGATGGAATCTATGTTTACGAAAAGAAAAAAGGCATAGAAAAATAAAAGGTCTTAGATTTTGAGAAAAATTTCCTATGACTCTCGATCCTGAATTTTCAAAACAAACAACACATCTTATCACAGAAACCCTGGAATTATATAAAACCGCAGGTGCATCTCCAAGAGTAGGCCAATTATGGGATTGTCAAAATGTTGGTGATTTTTTGTGTGGATTTTTCGTAGGCGAGATGGTGGGTTCAGCACTTAGTGCATTTCAAGTAGTACATCAACGAGAGCCAACATCTGAAGAGCATATGGAAATAATTGAATTAGTTGAGAGTCACTCAAAAGAAATCAAAGAGTTTTTTGCAAAATTTAACTGACATAACTCAGACTTTGGTCTAAAATAGATAGTCGCAAGGATTAAATCACTTTTATCTAGGTACAAATCTGTTGCCGCCCTAGCTCAGCGTGGTAGAGCATCCGACTGTTAATCGGACGGTCGTCAGTTCAAGTCTGATGGGCGGCGTCATTTGTTTCCAAATTCGGTTTTGAAATATTATTTTTTGAATCTATAATGTATTTTTAAAGAACAAATCAAAATATTTCTAATTTCGAATTTAGAAATATTGATCGCTTGCAACAATTTAGTTTACACTATTAGACTAGATAGATCTAATAGGTGATCGCATATAACAAACAATGCAGGAGGTTTACATTGGTCAGAACTAGAAGGGCCAACAGATATTGTGTTGATTGTGGTGCAAGGCTAGTATACTATCCCAGATTATCAAATCCTAAGGCTCCAAATGAACACAGAGTACTAGTCTATGCATGTCCAGATTGCACAAATGACTTTGAAAAACCAAAGATGTTTTCAATTAAACGTAACCAAGTAGAAGATCCTCTAGAAACAGTAGAAATCGAGATTACACAAGAGCAAAAAAAACTGGCATCTGCTAAATGAATGAAATTTATTAATTTGATTAAAAGGAAATAAAGAATGCAGCCAGAAAAGCCAAGAAGCAATATTTGGTTTCTTTTACCTATATTTCTGGGGTTAATTGGCGGGATTATTGCTTATTTTGTTTTGAGAAACGATGATCCAAAAAAGGCAAAAAACTGTCTTTATCTTGGAATTGTGTTGGCAATCATAGGTATATTCTTGAATATTTTGATCTTAGCACAGATTCCAGGTATTGAAGAAGGCTTTAATGTCAACATCTAAATTAATTTGTTCACATTATTAGCAGTAAGATAAGTATGGATTTAAAATATTTCTAAATTCGAAATTAGAAATATAATAGATCAATAGGTTAAAACAACAAAAAATTTAGAATCATATAGCACTAGAAAAGATAATTTTGTGTGAGCAATTCAAAAATGAAAGACAATATAGAA
>JAOTTW010000044.1 GCA_029864235.1 Candidatus Nitrosopumilus sp. | reverse complement strand
TGACCTGAACAGGCTCAATTTATAGTAAAATATTCCAAAAATCATCTATATTGTGTTATACGTTCATCCCACTATTGGTAATCTCAAGGATAATTTTCTAAAAATCACTAGTTTCACGTGAGTCTTAAAATCACTTACCTAACTATATCCCCAGTACAACGTGTATGAGAGTAGGGCGTCTCCATGTAACCATGATTTTCGGTACAATGAAAACAATGATGAAAATACCAAACACCGATAAGAAAACCTAGAAAATCTCTTTTGATTTAAAAATGAGATTCTAGATAACATATTAAAGAAGAAAAATAAAAAATTATATTAAATGAAATTATTGTCTGTACTAATAGTACTTGTATTAGGAATACTTTCAATTTCACAAAGTTCATTTATCAATTATGATGCATTTGCACAATCTGACCAAGTTCTTTCTCCACATCATCAAATGAGAATGAACAATAATCCCAATCAAGTAATGTGCAGCCCAGACATGGTTCTAATGATGCGAGACTCTAATGGAATACCGACTTGTGTCGCTCCCCAGAGTTATCTTAGATTGGCGGATAGGGGATGGGGTAATTTTGATTGGGATTTGCTTTCACAACATCCACACCAAATGCAAGGAATAATGATAAACATGATGAATAATCCCCAGATGTGGCAACACATGACAACTCATACTCATATGACAGATATGATGCAAAGACATGGAATAATGGGACATGGAATGGGTCAAGGCATGATGATCAAAGGCGGTGGACTAGGGAGTTGTCCTATGTGTCCTACAGGTGAACTATCTACAGAGTCTCAGATTCCTCAGACAGCATCTTGTCCTTGGTGTCCAGTTAGTAACCAATGGATGATGCACAATCCACAACACATGCAGAACATTATGAACCAAATGATTGATGATCCTCAATTGCGACAACAAATGATAGATATCATGTTGGAAATGCAACAACAACAAACTCAAAAACAAAAACCAGTTTCAAGTACTATTGCTGGAGATGAAAACGTAAAGTCATTTGATGTAACTGCATTTCAATGGGGATTTGAACCACAGTTTATCAAAGTCGATCAAGGAGACAGAGTAATTTTAAAAATTACCAGCATTGATGTGACTCATGGATTTGCGTTAGATGAATTTGGTATTAATGAGCCTTTGAATGTAGGACAGACTGTAACAATAGAATTTGTTGCAGACAATGTTGGAACATTTGGATTTTATTGTTCGATAATGTGTGGAGCAGGACACAATGAACAGAAAGGATTTCTTATTGTAAATGATTCTAGTCAACCTGAACCAGAACCAACTAGGGTAATTGCTCCAAGATCTCAGACAGAGATAACACTTGATGGAAACAGCAATGATTGGAATGATGTACCTGAAACTATATTTATGACAGCATTTGATGATGAAGGAAGAAAAATCAATGTCAAAGCTCAAACTTTTCAAGATGCTCTTTATCTTTTGATGCGATGGCAAGACGATGATGCAAACAATGATGCCTCAACTCATTCAGACAGAATAGCAGTAGGATTTGACATCTCAGGAAATTCAGATATTGCAATGGGAGCAGCAGGAGTACCTCACGTCAATGTGGCTCAAAGAACTATAGGTGAAGGAGTAGTAGATATTTGGCATTGGAAGGCATATGACACACATACAGAATCATTTGATAAAATTGATGACGAGTTTGCAGGACCGTTTGAGCAGCTAAAAGAGCACTATTACAGAGATGATGATGACAAGTACGGAGGAAACAACGAAGTGTCTTCTGCCTCATCTTATAATGAAACTACAAAAGAATGGATCATTGAAGTCTCAAGGTCACTAATAACTTCAGATACAGATGTAGCAGGCTTTGGCCCAATAGATAAACAGTTCATTTTGGGTGACAGTTACAAGATTGCCTTTGCCGTATGGGATGGGGGCAAAGGAGAGATTGGTGGAATGCACAAGGCAACTGACTGGGGAATTTTAGTCTTAAAAGAATAACATCAAAAATAATTTGAATTTTATTTATTTTTCAAATTAACAAGACCTAAGAAAACAAATGACTCCTATTCTTATTCTGTTTCAATTAAGGATATTGAATTATTATCCCGCTGTCAATTTTGCTCAATACAAGGAAATTTCCCTTTACAATACTTGTTTCAACAAAAATCCTAATCTAAAAAACAACTCTATAGTTTATTTAGAAAGGGATTAATGATTTATCATGTACAAGACTATTCTTGTGCCTCATGCAGGAACCCACGCAGGGGATGAGGCATTAAAGCACGCAATCTTTGCAGCAAACGACGCATCCAGGATTATCATTTTACATATAGTGGAAGCAATGCAGTATCCCCCATCATTTGCATTATCTTCATCTGAACGAAAAAGTCTAATAAAAAATATTGATGATGCAAATGAGGAAATGAGAAAAGATATGGAGTCAAAGATGAAAAAATTGACTCAGCAATGTAAAGAAAATGGAATACAATCTGGAGTTAAAGTGGAAATTGGAGATGCAGCTGAAATAATTCTAGATACGGTTGAAAAAGAAAAAGTGGATCTGATAGTTATGTCAAAGAGAAGAAAACTAAAAGGAGTGAAAAAACTGTTATCATTAGGCAGTGTCTCAAGAAAAGTTGTCGAAAATGTAACTTGCCCTGTCACTTTGATTGATATAGAAAACATCTGAGCATGTCAGAACAGAGTTAAATAGTAAAATCAATTTTTAAATCCCATTTTACAATTGAATTGACGTGCCACAAATGGAATGTGTCCTGATGATTGGTGTTGCACTAAGCGGCAAGACCACTTATGTCAAGGCAAATTTTGATCATGAACGAATAGCTTTATCACATTTTAACAACGACAGAAAAAAAGAGCAAGAATACATAGAAAAATGTCTGAGTCAAGGAAAAAACGTGGTGATTGACGATACAAATCTGACTGTAGCGATAAGAAAACAACACATAGACCTTGCCAGGAAATATGGTGCCAGGGTGAGAGGAATTCTCATGAACACTTCAAGAGTATTGCTTGAAAAACGACAGAAAAGCAGACGTGACTCGTTCCCGTTATCTGTAATCTACAAGCAACTTAACCAACTTGAGAGGCCAGTAATTGATGAGGGGTTTGATGAATTAATTGTAAAAAAAGATTATGTAGAGCCAAGAGATACCTAGTTAATTCATCGATGGATCCTAAAAAATAGGAACATCCTATTTGACTGTCTTAAATTTAAGAATTTATAATATTAATAATTAAAACAATAATCGAAACATTTGACATTTGTAACTCGGGCATTAGTGAAATAATGTATTATGAGTTTGTCTTTTAATTTTATAGTTAATTTCAATATTGAGATTTATGTTTATACTATTATTCCACAAATAACATTTGTCATTATGCTTCAAAATAGATTCAAGAAAATACTTGTTGGGATAGATGGTTCTGCAAACTCCATACGTGGATTGAATCAGGCCATATCTCTTGCAAGACAGTCACAAGGAATAATTACTGGGATTCATGTGTTGCCAGAATTTCCCCCATCCTATGAAATAAACATTAAATCATATCGGGCACAACTAAGCAAACAAGGAAAAAAATTCATGGAATCCGCCAAGACTAGCGCAGCTCGTCACGGAATAGAATTTCATGAAAAGATTGCTTCCTCAAAAAATGCAGTAGATACGATAGTAGGATTTGCCAGTAAGAGTAAATTTGATGTTATAGTTATTGGTTCAAGAGGATTGGGATCGCCCAAGGCAAACTATGTTGGCAGTGTTGCACATGGAATAGTAAATAACTCAAAGGTGCCAGTATTGGTTGTAAAATAGACTGTCTAATTTTTTAATGACATGTTTTTCAACTTGAATGCTCTTTAAGCCACTTACCAACCTCGGGCCATAGTTTTTTGTGTGCAGTTTTGCTAATACACAATCCCACATGACCTGTTGGAAATTCTATAGTTTGTTTGTCAGTACTTGCAACTACATCTATAATGGTCCTACTTGATTCGGCTGAAACAAGATCATCATTTGTTCCTACTATGTTTAATACAGGCATTGTTATCTTTTTCAAATCCACAAGATCATTCCCTAACATCATCTTGTTTTGGATGAGCAGGTTTTTTTTGTAAATGTCATCTATGATCTGCTCAAATGTTTTCCCAATGATTGGAACGCTGTCGTAAAGCCAAGATTCTACTGCAAAAAACTGCGTGATTTCCTTTGTACTTCTAGGCTGGCTAAAGTAAAATTGATACTTTAAAGCTGCTTCCAATGGATTGCGAAGTATGAATGCAATATTCAGAAAAGATGATGGTACATTTCCAAAAGTATCTACAAATTTTTTGACATCCAGATCTTTAATCCATGATTCTAACACCGTTGGTGGTTTTCCAAAATCTACAGGAGTTGCATGTAAAATTAAGTTTTTCACATCTTTAGGGTGCATCGCAGAATAAATCAAAGCCAAGATTCCACCCCAACAATATCCAAATAGTGTAACATTTCTAGAGCCGGTAACCTCTTTTACCTTGTCAACTGCATTTTCAAGATAGTCATGAGCATAACTTGCAAGTGGCATGTTTTCATCCTTAATAGTTGGTATCCTCCAGTCTGTTGCATATACATCAAATCCCAATTGTTGAAAATGTCTAATTATGCTTGTTTCGGGAAGTAGATCTAAAATATAATGTCTGTTGATTAAAGAACCTACAACAAGAATAGGTGTTTTGAATTTTTGAGGAGAATCTGTTTTGTAGTGGTGAACCTCAAATTTTCCCTTCATTGGAATTATTTCAGATGGTGTACGATTAATTGTGTCTCGGATAGGTTCTATCAGATTATCATAATGGCCAATCATGGTTTCAAGATATTTATATAATGAATCATGATGGCCAACTGATGCAAATTCTGTAAATGAACCTACAAGAGCAGATAATGATTTTGAAAATTCCTTTTGTTTTAAACTGCCATATAGTTCAACATCAAAAGTAGTTCTAATGGTATCTTGAATCTTTTTACCCGTAGATTCTTGTAGATTATTAGCAGATTCAATTGCACGTAACCATGAATTAAAAAGAATCATGCCATACTTTAATTGAAAGTCAAATGATTTTATTGCAAAATTGGTGTAAATAGATAAATGGTGATTAATGTTCTTTGAATCATTCATCCTCCACATCACTGAAAATTGACATATATTGTTATTCTTCAATATCACATTTGACTTTCTTTTAATAATCTAATTACATCAAAAATATTAGAGTATCAAATTGCAAGAAATATCAAAAACATCATGGCATTCTTTGTCTGCACAAAAAGTTGCAGAGATACTCAAGACTGATCTTACACAAGGTTTGGACTTGAGTGAGGCATCTAGTCGCTTGCAAAAGTTTGGAGAAAATACATTATCTGTAAAAAAAGAACAAAGTCCAGCAATTTCATTTCTTTTACAATTTAAGCAACCGTTAGTTTTGATTCTCATAATAGCTGGTTCCATAACTGCAATGTTGCAGGAATTAGTTGATACGGGCGTAATCTTTGGTGTAGTCATAGCTAATGCAGTTATCGGTTTTATTCAGGAACACAAAGCAGGCAAGGCAATCCAGGCTCTTGCACAGATTGTAAAAAGTGAAAACGTTGTTGTTAGAAACGGTGAAAAAATCAGGTTATTCTCAAAAGAAATTGTTCCAGGAGATGTAGTACAACTCCGTTCTGGGGATAAAATTCCCGCTGATATGCGTCTATACCATACAAAAGATTTGAAAATTGATGAATCAATCTTAACTGGAGAATCAATCTCTGTCAAAAAACAGACAGATGTTCTTCAATTAAACACAGACCTTGCAGAGCGTAAAAACATGGCATATGGTGGAACTTTGGTTACCAATGGTTATGGGGTTGGCATAGTTATTCTGACGGGGGATGACACTGAAACCGGCAAAATATCGCAAACTATGTCCAAGGCAGAGGAACTTGAGACTCCCTTAACTAAAAGAATCTCTTATTTTAGCAAAAAACTTCTTTTTGTAATTCTCGGTTTGTCTCTTCTTACATTCATTTTTGGAATTTTGTTCACACAAAGAACTACAACCGAATTATTCATGGAGGTAGTTGCCCTTTCAGTTGCAGTAATTCCAGAAGGACTGCCAGCTGCCATAACTATAACTCTTGCTATAGGTGTAGGGTATATGGTCAAAAGAAATGCAATAATAAGAAAACTTCCAGCAGTGGAAACTCTTGGAAGTACCACAATAATATGCTCAGACAAGACAGGAACCATCACTGAGAACCAGATGACTGTGAGCGAAATCTATGCAGGTGGAAAACTCTTTGATGTATCTGGAACTGGATTTCAACCAACAGGTGAAATTAAATATGAACAGAACCGCATCAAAATTAACAAATATCAAACACTCAAAGAGTGTCTCATTGCAGGACTATTATGCAATGATTCAGATTTAATTCAAAAAGAAAATCATTGGGAGGCAAAAGGAGACCCTACCGAAGTTGCATTAATCACAGCGGCTCACAAAGCAAACCTCAAACAAACTCTAACAGAGTCATTTTATAGAATTGATGTGATTCCATTTGAATCACATCTTCAGTTTATGGCCACACTACATGATGATGCTGAAGATAAGATAGTCTATGTAAAAGGCTCTGTTGAAAAGATTCTTGCAATGTCCTCGTATCAAATAAATGATCATGTGGAACTTGAAAGCCTTACGGAGATTAATGTTTCAAAACTAAATGAAATTGCAGACAATATGGCATCAAAAGGCCTGCGAGTATTGGCTTTTGCCAAAAAGAAAATAGCAAGGGAAAATCATAAAATTGAAATTTCTGATATAGATAGCGGACTAATTTTTCTTGGCTTTCAAGCCATGTTGGATCCTCCTAGACCAGAAGTTATTGAGGCCATAAGAGAATGTCAAAATGCTGGAATACGTGTCAAAATGATAACTGGTGATAATCTAAAAACAGCAATCAGTATAGGTAGGCAGATTGGCCTGAACCAATCATCTCAAAAAAATCGACGTAATGTAACAGCAATTACGGGAAAAGAGTTAGAACAATACTCAGGAAATGATTTGATTGAAATTGTTGATAAGACAGATGTGTTTGCAAGGGTTTTACCTGAACGAAAATTTTCCATAGTAAAGGCACTTCAATCCAAAGGTAACATTGTTGCAATGACTGGAGATGGAGTAAATGATGCACCTGCTCTAAAACAAGCTGACGTAGGAATTGCAATGGGAATTACAGGTACGGAGGTTGCAAAGGAGGCATCTGATGTAATTTTAACTGATGACAACTTTGCATCAATCAAGGCAGCAGTAGAAGAAGGGCGACGAATTCTTGACACTCTAATAAAATTCATCACTTGGACACTTCCTACAAGTTTTGGAGAGGGGTTGGTTATATTGACATCTATCTTTTTGGGTCTACTTATGCCGATTTTACCCGTCCAGATTTTATGGATTAATATGACTACTGTACTTGCATTGGGAACGATGCTTATTTTTGAGCCAAAAGAGCCAGATGTAATGAAACGCCCCCCAAGACGACCCAACGCCCCAATTCTCACAAGGGATCTGGCAATACAGATAATTATTGTTAGTACATGTATTCTGATTTCAGTTTATGGATTGTTTGAGTGGTCAATAAAGGAAGGCAGTACCATTGAAGAATCAAGGACAATTGCAGTAAATACAATTGTTATGATCGAGGTATTTTATCTGTTCAACTGTAGGTCTCTAACTAAATCCGTTTTTACAATAGGATTTTTTTCAAACAATTTGATTTTTCTCGGAGTCATAGTTATGATTTTGTTACAAATTATCTTCACATATACTCCTATTATGAATGAAATTTTCCAAAGTAACCTCATTGGGATCGAGTCTTGGTTGAAGATAGTAGGAGTGTCCATAATCACTTTTCTGATAATTGAAACAAAAAAATTCGTTTACAATAAACTTAAGATTAAAACACAAAATAATAACTTAAAATTGGATAATGATGTTGCAACAAAAAAAATGTTCATGTAAATGTGGTTGTACTAAAACAATATCAAATGTATATTATGATCTTTGTATATTTTATACACTTGGAACTCATAAATCAATAAAATAACATATTGTAGCTGATGTAAAATTTATTGTCATGATTAATTACACGCTTAAAACTAATACAAACTTTTATCATTTTAACAAAATTAGTATGAGATACTATTATGAAAAATAATGGACGGTTATGAGATAACAGTTGAGAAAGAAATCTCCAACCTGATTATCGATTTTTAGATTTGAGAGTATATATAAAAACAACATGTAGGAATAATCAATAATCTCTGAGAATTTTTCATATTTTGAAACTCTGATTTAAATAGAATACCAAATTAACTAGTGATATTCAGATACAACGATGATCTATGAAATTCTCTAGTTTTAATTCCTAAGACACACTCTATCTTGAATTTCTTTAGAATATCAATCTGTACAATAAATTGCCTTGAAATTAGGCATATACCACTGTTTTGCAATATGAGTTACCGATAAATTTTTTAAAAACAACAATTTCATTTAGTCATTTCATCAATAACTGCCTTGAATGTACCATATGGCTGTGCTCCTATAATCATCTCAGCCGTACCGTCTGGAGCAATTATGATGAATGACGGAGTAGATCTTGCTCCTGCATCTGATGCAATCTTTTTGTTCTCATTTACCCTTTGTTCATATTTTTTAGAGTCAAGACATTCATTGAATGAATCTGCATCAAGACCATCAATTCCTAACACTATTGTCTTTAGATTATTCGGGCTTGCCCAGCCGTCATTTTCATGTCCCTGGCTTGTATATACAAAATCATGGTACTTCCAGTATAGTTCCTGTTCTGCGGCACAATAGCTTCCTGCATGAACCGTTATAGAGTCTGGTCCAATGATTGGAAAGTCAACAAAGATCATGCTTGCCTTACCCGTTTCAATGAGGTTTTTCTCGATTGCCGGTTTGATGGTCTCATTCCATCTCTTGCAAAAGGGACACTGATAATCGCCAAACTCCACAATGGTGACCGGCGAAGATGTATCTCCTAAAACAGGTGAGCCATTTCGTGTATCTAGTGACAGATGGGTGGATCTTGAGTTATCTGCCTTTATGGAATCAGGATTCATCGAAATCGCAGCGATTCCTGCAACAATTATGGCAACAGATATTCCAATTATTATGAACTTGGTTTTTGAGTTTTCCGAAGGCTTTGTTTTTCTACTGCGTTTTCCCATGTGCTCGATTTGTATCTAGCATTAAAAGTATTTATCCAAAAAGACCCTTCTTTACTGCTTTTCTCTTGCAGATTATTCCGAAATTATTTTTTTTCGATTAAATATTTTATCAATGATTTGTCAAAAGTTTCGGAGAAAAATATCAATTAATTACCAAACCAAATTGATAAAATATGTATGAAAAGACAGTTGTTCAATTTTTTTAAACATCAGTTTGTGCCTTTGTTTAAAATATTCTATTGATTTTTATAAAATAAAAAAATAGGGATTAAGGATTTACTGTTTGGAGTTTATCCTCAATTCTATCATAGTATCCATTTTGCTCCATAGCTGGAACATAAAATGTTGCAGAAATTATATCTTCAACATCTGCTTCACAGTCAGGAACAACAATAGAGCGTCCTAAAACAGATTCTGCAACACAGCCATAATCAGTTACAGCAATTACAGTTACATCCTCAGTTACTAGAGTAGGAATAATGTTCCAAGGAGTTATAGTGAGTACTAGTATTACTGAAATCGCTGCAGCTAAAATTGCTATGAATGTTAGCCGTGGTGCTTTTTTGTATGTTTTTTGTTGCATTTCTCCTCACTTTAAATTACTTTTCAAAGTATATAGAATAGAGGTAAATTTTAGACCTAGTGCTAAATTACTACAATTATTGTCATTTGGCACTAACTGAAAATTTTTTGATAATTAGATTGCTAATGGCTAAACTTACAGTATGAAATATGAGGCTTTAATACGAGCAGAAATAAAAATTAGATATTGCATTTCTATTTTCTTTCCAGTCCTGTAATGTTTTTCCAATATACTTAAGTCCAAAATTATCTAAAAAGGTTCATGGATATCTCTCAAAAAAGATTACCTGTTATTTTAATAATTGTGCTTGTAGGAGTTTTGGTATTTCAGTATGTGACTGGTATGCCAAATGCTAGCAAACTGATAGATTCTGAAACATGCCAATTATACATCAAGGATAATCAAATTAACAGTAAAAAATTCTTGGATGAGTATGATTCCAAATGTCTGGAAATAAAAAACCTCACTTTGCCATAAAGGTTCACAATATTGACATTACAAATCAAAAAATAATATTAAAGAAGCACCAAAGTAGTAAGATGATTTGGCATGAAACCCGAACATTACATATTGATAAGACTATGAGGCAATATAATTATGGAGCAATATGAGCGCAAAAGAAGTTGGGTGTGGTTTTTACTTCCAGTTTTTGTTCAAGTTGTTGGTGGTATCATTGCATATTATGCACTAAAGCCTGATGAGCCGCGAATGGCAAAAGATTGTTTGTATATTGGGATTGTTCTATCTGGAATCAATTGGGGTGCTTTTGTATTGCTGTTGTCTATGGGGTTGTTAATTGGCGAACATTCTATGATGTCAGAGTTTGAGCGAAGTTATCAATGGGACTTTGATATTTAGATTTAAATCAAGTATGTATGATTCATTAGTGCAGCTTAAATGCAAAAATAAAATTATACTATTATGCAATGGTGCATTTGTTTATCGTTTACCAGACCATAAACTTCCCTACGATTAATGAGTCATCTGGCCATGGGAGTCTTCATTGGCACCATTGCATTTCATAATTTATCTATCTTAACTCACAATTTCTAAAACAAGCCATCTCATTCACAATATCTATCACGTTTAAACGACAATTTTTCTTCCATGTTAGTTAGAAATGATTTTTATCATGACCATCAGTGTATGTGATATATGGCGCATTTGTTACTGAAAAATTTTTAAGTGTTACAAAACGTTCTAATAAAATAATGTGAAAAAATAGTAAGGCATTAATGATAATCTTGATGATATAGGATTATTGATTAAAATTTTTATTGTAGCAATTCTGATGGCAGTATCCCTTGTAGGTAGTTTTGAAATCAATGACAACGCTTATGCTACTCCTTTTTTTGAAAATGGCCATTTTACCTCCAATGGGATAGAATGGTGTCAAGAAAATCTTCAATTATATGAAATCCTAGGCGAAAAGTTTTTTGAGCATCACAAACATTCTCTGGAATCAAGAGTTTGCGCCAGTCTCTATGAAGATCCATTATGGAGTTATGATGGGCCAGATAGAACCCAAAAATTAATTGAAAAAAGTCTTTACTACTCCCAATTGGAGATATCTGAGAGTATGGAGGAATCTAAAACTGGTTTTATAGATACAACTCCTGCTGCAAATAGAGACGAAACACTTGTGCGCGGAATGACAGAAAATGGGGAAATAACGGTGCAACTGATAGCCGATAAAGCTATTTCAAACACTCCTATGCAAATAGATGTCTCATTTCTAAACAGGGATAATTCTCTGACTTCTAACGTCAATTATCAGATAGAGGCTACTCAACAAGACAGCAGAGTTATGCTAAACAACGGTTATTCTGAGAATGGTCGAGTTACTCTTTCTACTCTTCCTCTTCTTTCTGATGAGCCTGTTAACATCAGCGTGACTATAAAAGGGATTGGCTTGCCTGAAAATCAGGAGTATTGGACGCCTCCCAATGGTGATGTAATCATGTTTACCATAGTACCTGAGTTTGGGACTCTTGTAATGATGATTTTAATTGTCTCAATAATTTCAAGTATAATACTTTCTAAACACACTTTATTTGAAAACCTAGTTTCCCATTAAGCACAAAAGAATGTAAACCCTACATTTTCAATTTATTATATGAACATTCAAGCATAAACTCTAAAATTAAATTTACAACTCGATATTCTATAATGCCCTCTCATGATTCACCATTACGAAAAATCTGATAGTGTAACAAGAAAAATTATGCAATTATGTCAACTAAACTTGTTAACTATCGATTATCTCATCATTTGAGGAAACATTATCATTGGTTCATGTAAAAAAAGTTGAGATCTTTGGTTTCAAGTCATTTGGATTTAAAAATACCACTGTTAACTTTGAACCTGGCCTAATCTCAATCTCTGGTCCAAACGGGTCTGGTAAAAGCAACATCTTAGATGCAATAATCTTTGCAATGGGTGAAAATAAACCAAAAATAATGAGAGTGGATAAATTGCGTTCCCTCATACATGATATTGAAGGACATCGACATGGACCAAAGATGGCAAGATCCAGTATTCATTTTGATAATTCTGATAGAAAGATTCCTGTTGATTCTGATGTTGTAGAGATCACTAGAGAGATGGATGAAAATGGCGAAAACAATTACTATCTAAATAAAAAGAAAACAAATCGA
>JAOTTW010000108.1 GCA_029864235.1 Candidatus Nitrosopumilus sp. | reverse complement strand
CATTAATTATATTATTTGATGGTGTTGCATTTGCAGACATCATCCCTCCAAAAAAACAATCCAGTTTTGGGATATTATCTGATGACATAGTATGTGAAAGCGGCATGTTTAAGGTGATACGAGAAGGAACTAACTCTATCGCATGTGTCAAAACAAAAAATGTCTTAAAGCTTGTATTGCAAGGTTGGGCAAAGCCGGTTGATGAAACAGCACTAGGTGTTCAGTTAAACAATGAAAGCATTTCACTTGGTACTATAAACAAATTATATGCCGAACCAGTAAAGACACAATTTGGCAAGCTGACTCCAAAATCTCCTGCATCAGGATATGATTTTGCTTTTGAGGTATGTGCTTCTGCTCAAAAGATCTATGTTCCTGATGTTTTGATAAAATCAGATAGCGAGACTCAGCACTATGAAATGACAGAAAATATAGAGCCACATACCTGCGTTCTTAGCGTCACATTTATCAAGGCTGCAGATCCAAATTCAATCAAAGTATCACTACTAAACAAAGGTGATATCTCAAAGACATTGTTGGATATCGAGTCCAAAGTGTCCTCCATTCAAAAAGAACTTGCTCTGGCAAGAAAGTCACTTGGAGACAAGTCATCCCCTGATACCACACAAGGCTCAAAGATTTCTGATCTTAGAAAACAACTAAATGATGCAAAAGAGGATCTATACAAATTCTACTTTACCATACATGCAGTACCAAAAGAAAAATACAATATTCAAAAATTATCATTCACAGGTATTCCCATTGAAGGAGAAATTACTAATTTGATTACAGTAAAAAAAGCAGTTACTGGAGATAGGATCTATGATGCAGTCTTTGAAACATGTGCAGGAAAGACTCAAGTAAGACTTCCAGTGATTACTGTTTCTTCTGATACAGAAACTAGAACTGTTAATCTTGGTGACAGAGTTGCCCCAAATTCTTGCCAAATGAGCTCTGTTAAGGTAACTGCTACTGATCCTACAAGTATTAAGGTAAATCCTACAGATAACTCTGAATCTGGCAAAAAAATATCTGATCTGGAAAACCAAATATCCAAACTACAAAAGGAGCTAAGCAACGCAAAGGAATTACTACGTTCACTATTACATGATCCTAACAGACCTTCAGACTTTAATGAACAAGTAGAAATGCATAGTGCAAACATCATACAATTAAGAAGTCAGATTAATTCCCTAAAAGCAGACTATAATGGCATATTATACCAGGCATACAGGTAGTCAAATCAACTGAACAAAAATATCTAAAGGACATTTCACAAGTATTTTCTTATTTTTATACTCAGTATACGCCAACTCCTGAATGTAAAACTTTTTACAAAAACAATCCCCTCTCATATCTGTGTTTTACTGGCCATTTTAGGAAAGAAAGCATCATTCACAAAAATCTTAATATTTATTCTTCCTGCCTTTTTTAATTATTAGGTAATCCTAGGATGTATGCTGAAACAATTCTTATTTTTTCGGTATCGAAGTACGAATCCGCGTTTCCGTCTTTTCCGTATATTGTGTTAAGAGGAAATGAATTATTGATAATATCTTAGAACTATTCCCTCAAATAATACCTGCATTATTTGTATTAATTTTTTTTAAGATTGAGTATACCCTAAAATGACTCCTTTGGCACTTGAATTTTTCATTTATGAATAGTAAATTTCAAGAATCAGAATACCAAAATTTTTTACAATTATAGCATTGTTTTTTCCATGTGGCTATTCCTTCTTTTTTCTCCATTTTAATACTTCCAAAGTTTTTAGAACCACATGTAGGGCATCCTTCATCTACTTTCATCAATCATACATCCTTCATTCTTTTTGAATAGTCATAATTGAATATCTTATGTGGGGTAATCTCTAATGCTAACTCTGTCTGGGAATTATTTTTTAAGAATTTAGATAATGTTGATTCCTTCTCTCCAAGATACTTTGCTATCAAAATATCTAGAATTTGAGCTCCTCTACCATTTAAAATGGCAACACATCCATCTCCGCGTACCCCTTTGTATGGGGGTTTGTCTGCTGCAATTTCAAATCCACATGATGAATTATTTTCAAAATATGACACAATTTTTGCTGTTTTTTGCGTGGCGCAGTAAATCTTGTTATCAATACAGGTATACCAAAGAGAAACTATTGAAGGCATTCCATTTGGTTTGATACATGCCAATCTTATTGGGATCTTTGTATCTGTAAGCATATAGTCAAGTTTTTTTATTTCTTCTTTTTGCATTGTTTACATTCCTACTCGTTTTATGACATATTTAGTATAGCAATAATCACAAGACCAATCCTCATATTCTTTATCACAGTTTATGCACTTTTGTGCAGATATTAAGCTCATGTGATGATTTTGATTTATTCCTATATCAATAGTGCTCAGAATTAAAACTAGTGCTAACATTAACAATTATTATCGGAGTTAAAATACTGCTTTTAATAAAAAATGATATGAAAAATATCGCAATTGTTCTTGTATTCTTTACAATTTTTTCATCTAGTCCTGTATATGGGCACAAATTAATTAGTCATGATGATACACATCTAGATTTTGATTCTGCACTCCAAATACCTGATCATAAAATTTCATGGGCAATTTATGAGGATTTGGGCCCAAACGAAGCAAAATTTTATTCATTTGATGCAAAACACGGAGACTCATTTTATGCAAGTATTGTTGTACCTAAAATTGATGGATTGGAAAACTATTCCCCCACTCTTGTTTTGATGGGCAAAGGAATTTCTGAAAATCACTTTACACCTTTTGAAACACAATTGGGTACAGAAAAATTCCAATATCTGGGAAAATTCCCAGGAACTGAATTTTATGAGCCATTTGGACAAGTTACATATTGGGAAAGACAAGAAATTAGAAATGAAATTCTTGTTGATGGACAATATTTTATTGTCGTGATGGATGAAAAAAATCAAAGTGGAAAATATGTTTTGGCAATTGGAACCATTGAAGATTTTTCTGGTTCTGATTTCTTTACCGTCCTACCTACAGCTTGGTTTGATACAAAATTATTTGTGAATGATTATTTCTCTATTGGGATTTTATTTTTCATTCTAATTACAATCTCTTCTGTTCTGATATTCTTTATAATTAAAAAAAGAAAAATAAAGCAAAATATCTCATACGATTTAAGGTAATTATTCTATGAACACAATTTAGTATATACTTGAATATTGAAATAT
>JAOTTW010000107.1 GCA_029864235.1 Candidatus Nitrosopumilus sp. | reverse complement strand
TGTGATCAAAGGCATAGGATATTTGCAAGTTTGTTTGATTTATTCTTTAAAGACTAGTAATTAGGGTCTGTAACCATATCTTGTGCCATAAGTAAATTCTGAGCTGTGTGTCTTTTTGTAAAGATAACCTGTTGCAAGTCCAACTACAAAACCTCCAATATGAGCAAGATAAGCTACACCTCCACCTGCTACACCAAAACCTCCTATGAAAAATGGAAGTAAGTTTTGAAAAACTAACCAAAATGGCAAGAACCACTTTGCTTGTATATGCATCATCCTCCAAAAGAAACCCATCATAAGAAAAGTTTGAATTCTAGCTTTTGGGAAAATTACAAGATATGCGCCTAATATTCCAGAGATTGCACCTGATGCACCAACTGCAGGAATTACACTGTTTATGTCACCATAAATATGGATTAGTCCAGCAACAACTCCCCACATGAGATAAATTCCAAGATATTTTACCTTACCAAATTTTTGCTCAATGTTATCACCAAAGATCCACAAGAACAACATGTTTCCTCCAAGATGCATAACACCACCATGCAAGAAAATAGAACTTAGTAGAGAGACATAGGGCATGTCAGGACATGAAACTCGAAGGGGGCCTGCACCAAAATCGACATTCAGTACAGTACCTCCTCCAATGCAATTTGGAACAGCACCCCAATTATAAAATAAATTAAATGCACTTTGATTTGTAAAATCTAAAAATTGTCCAGTAGATGCAACTTCGATAAAAAATACAATTACATTAATTATGATTAATGCATAAGTTACCGTTGGTTTGAATCCTGGAGGATGTGGATTTTCATCTCTTAATGGAAGCATTAGATGTTTATCTTGATTAAAATTTGTATAATAAGATTATTCCAAAGAATATTTTCTTAAGAAAAAAGAAAAAGATGTTATTAATTATGTGGTTCGTGTTCGTTGTATTCTACTTCTAATAGATCTAGTTTATCAAGGACATAACAAATTTTTTCGCCTTTATCTGTTGGTTCTAGATTTCCTCGAAGTAAGTCACTGTCTGCTTTTCTATCACCATTTTGATCTAGCTCTTCTGAAAGACCATGTACATTAACATAGATATTTCCTTTACATAATTCTCCAAGCATTGATGATAAAGTTACACTATCAGGTCCATCCCGACCAGGTTGTCCTAAATCATTTGCATCTCCATCATCCCATAAGCCTTTAACTACACCTTTGTTTGGTTTTATTGCTATATCGCCATCATCCTGAGATGGTCCTTTGTATGCATTAAGAATATGATTCAAGCTACTCCAGATTCTTGATTATGTAGATGTATTTTTGTAATATTGTCATTTTCAGATGGTATTTTAGCCCAACCTGGATTTAGATCCATATCAGATTTAATCCAGTATTTTAGCTTCAATTCACCACCATCAAAGACTAACCAAGCCTTTGCTTTACCTGAGAAATCATTTTCTACAAATGGTACTGTAGCAGTATAGTCAAATCTGTACTAAAGTGGGGTACATGTAAAAAAATATGAGGAATATGAAAACCATGTAAAAGATGAGGTAAAATTACAGGAATTACTAAAATTGCTAATACCTACAATCGCTAAAGAGAATAATGCAGATTTTCTTTCAATTATCGTTTGAGGCCTAAACAATTCAATCAAAATTATGCTTTTAGAGATTTAAAGAGACTGGTTCATACTTTGAATTAGATAGATCAGACACGCAATATTCCTTTTTGTATCAAGTATTGCAAGCCTTGGACAAAGGTTCCATCATCAATTGACCCTTCTGCCCACCAGCCTGCGTTGTTTTTAATCCAAGAAGGGATTTCTTTTGTATCTGAATCAGATTGATTGGTTTTTGGAATTACAATAATACTATTTTTTATAAGATATTCTATTCCTTGAATGAATGTATTATCATCAATTTGCTCTGCTGCCCACCATTCAGCATTGTTTTGAATCCATTCTGGAATTATAGTTTCATTGTTTTGATTTGTAACAGGATCAACAACAACAGGAATTGATGTTTTTGCAAGATCATTATCACCCAGATTTTGGAAATTTAAATGAATTATTCCAGTAACATCTGTGGGAATAAAAAACTCTGCAATGTTATGTTTATCGCTAGAATCTGTACTAAATCCACTTTGTTGATAAATAGTTCTTTCATTTTGAGTTACTGAAAAGTCATAGCTTACTGCAACTGGTCTATTCTTTAAGAATATATCAGTAATATCAAAAATTATTTTTGACTGAGAGTTTGATTTGAGAATTTCAGGTTCCCATGAAACAAGTACACGAAATTGACCATTGTCAGTAACAGAACTTAGCTGAATTTCATCTGAGCTAGGTCTTATAACAAAATTCATTCCATTTTGATTTTCATATTTTTCAAAAATTTTCCATAGTTCTTTTTGATTAATAATAAAATGAACCACTCTACTATCTGAGAAAAAATCATCAATAGTTATAATGTTATCAGATAATTTGATGTCATTGACATACATTGAAAATCCTGAAACAAGTAAATCACCAAATGTTTTTGGTATGATCAACTCTTCGTGAACTACTGATGTTTGATTGATATTTGTCGCAGTCCATTCAAAGGGCATAGAAAATGTAATTTCTTTAGAATTTGAATTGTAATTAAAATCATTTATTTCATCATAGAATGTAATTGATTGAATGGTTTGATTTCCAAAATTTGGATCATTTATTTCGTGTTTAGTTGTTTGAGCAATTGAAATTCCTGCATTAAAGATAAGAGGTTCATCAAGTTTGTCGGAATAACTATTGGCAGTTAGTATGCTAATATCAAATTTGTATAGTCCACCTTCACTAAGTTTAGGTCCTTTTACGTTGATTTTTCTACTCTCAAGTCCTAACAAAGAACCAAAAAAGTCATCTCCACTTTCTTCTTCAATTAGGATTTTTTCAGTATTCTCTGAGATAAAATTAAAGACGAGAAAACCATTGTTTGCTTGAAATTCTTTTTCAAACAAAAACTGTTCACCACGTTCTGACTTTATCAAAAAAGTAACGTCTTTTAATGTAATTTTCGAATCAAAGTCAATCATTGAAATAGAAATTTGTTGATCATTACTCTCCTCAGGATTTGTTGTAGATGATGAAATCTCTAATGTTACAAGTTTACCATCAAGTTCTATGGGAGGAAATGTTTCACTTCCAACTCCATGACCATATGAATTGTCAATTATTGATGATGGCAACACAGAGAACATCAAAAATGCGAAAATAATATAGAAAATTTTGTTCAAGTGATCTT
>JAOTTW010000106.1 GCA_029864235.1 Candidatus Nitrosopumilus sp. | reverse complement strand
GGGATACTTCCATGTTCTTATCATCTTCTGCTACAATTGTGTACTCTCGTAGTGTCGTACCGTCTGGTAATGTAGATGTTTTACCGTAATCAAAATCTCGTAGATACTCCATTGGATCAAACTCCATAGTCGCTTCAACGTATAGCGGATCAATTATCTCACCTGTTGTCTTGAAAACCCCTCCACTATGAGTCACAAAGACATTCTCTTCTGACTGTGCTTTGATGCCTTCTGGAAAGACAAAGAAAATTGAGGATATTACTCCAACTGTGATTAGAGAAAAGGTCATCATGAAACGGGAATTAAAAGACTTCATTGTTGATGTCCTTTTACTTTTTTTCAGGAATATAAATTTAGTCTAGGCTAACTTTTTTAGCCTTACGCAAGTTTATAATGAAAGGCATCAAAGTAGTTTTGTATAAATTTAAAAACTAGATTTCCTAAATTCAGAGAGTAATTGAGGTTTTGATTTTAAAAATAGTATGAACTTTCTGAGCTGTTTTGTTGTTTTTGGATTTAAGTGGTGTTCTATTCCTTCTACATCCTGGTTTGCAGTGGAGTTGTCTATGCCAAGCATCTCAAAGAATTCCAATAGATCACTGTGTTTTTGTCTTATCTCATTTGCAATATTTTTGCCACTATTAGTGAGTTTTAACCCCTGATATTTTGTATAATCAATGTATTTTTCATCATCCAGTCTACGCAGCATTTTGGTAACACTTGGTGGACTCACATTCATGTATTTTGAAATGTCCAATGGCGTTGCATATCCTTTAAGTTCTATCAGTTCTGAGATTACTTCTAAATAATCCTCCATTCGGGTTGTAAATCTTGAGCTTTCTTGGCCATGAACTTTTTTTATAGATTCGAGTCGTTCATCTTTTTTGCTGGGTTTTTTAGTCGAGAGATTCACTGAGTTTACTTGATTTGCTTGGATTTTTAATTTATCTATTTTTTGATTAAATTTAGACGCATGAGCATCTTTTGTAATGTGGATGTAAAGATTAATTTAAAAAAATTAATCAGAAGGTTTTATGGATTTATTAAATTGCGATAGCATTTTGGCATACGATTCCATCATCACATGGACATAATTGTCAAATGACTGTATTGCATCAATTCTCATCTTGATGTATTCAAAGAACTTGTGCCATTATTAGTACTGGATGTATTGGAGCACGCATATTATCTCAAATATGAAAATAAAAGATCAGATTACATCCCATCTTGGTGGAATGATTAATTGGAAAGAAGTTTAGTCTAGATTTTCAAGAGAAGCAAATACTGCAAAAGCATTGTTTACCAAATATAGATAACAAGAGATTCTTTTCAGAAACTATGCACATATCAAATTAAATATGATGAAAAGATATTTGCTGTATTAAAGAACATGTAACTCTTATCATTGAGAAAAAATTGAAACAAAAGTATAGTTTGTCTTAAAAGACAATTTCACAAAACCGAAATTATTTGTTCTTTGCTGATATCGCATCAACTGTTTCATTTACAAAACCTCCCTTTTGACTTTCAGGTGGTGGGATTTTCTTTGCTTTGCCCATGCCCAAAGTGGTAATGATTACTGATACCATGATTATAACAAATACGATTTGCGGATATGCTTCTGCATTGGGGAGTCCCATGGTAAGTGGGAATGTTGCAAGCACTGCAGCTGCCAATCCTCTTGGAATCATGACTGATGTCACTTTTCTGTCCAGTTTGTAGAATCTTTCGGTTAGTGTGGTTTTGGTGAGAATTACTCGTCCAACATAGATTGTCACAGTTGCAACTATACCAAAAATTATGTATTCTACATTTCCAAAACTTGCCAGCAATCCAACAAACACAAAAAAGAACGTCCTTACCAGAAATGTTAATTGGTTGTGCATGGAATCATCTGAATCCACCCTTGGCAACTTAAATCTCAGATATCTTGATAGATGTCTCTTGTTTCCAAGCATCAATCCAAACACCAGGGCTGTCAGTGCACCTGATTCACCAAATGAGTTTGCCATAAAATAAAGCACAAACAAGATTCCCAAAGTTAGCATGTATACATGCTGACTGTTTGCTAGCTTTGTTGTAAGATACATCCATGGAATTCCCACACCAAATCCAAGAATAAATCCAACTGCAACAGCCCTGCCAATTGTATCTCCTAATGTGTTAATGTTAAGACTGCCTGTCAATACAGCCTCAAAGAGTACAAACGCAACAATGGTTGCCAAGATATCTGTCAATGCAGACTCAAAGCTCAGCATCGACTTTGCTTCTCCAGAAATGCGAAGGTTTCTGACCAGTCCAAATACTATTGCAGAACTGCTTCCACCAACTATTGAGCCAAGCAGAATGCTTGCAATCCAACCCCATTCCAACCAATAATGAGCAAGGCCTGTAACTATTCCAACAGATATGATAAATCCAATTATGGATAGAATTAATGCAAAATGAGCCGTTTTCACCATGCTCTTGATTTCAAGATTCAGACCACCATCAAACATGATAATTATCAATGCCAACGCTGCAAAATATGGAACAACTTCTAACACAACTTCAGGCTGAATTATGCCCAGGACAGGACCAATCAAGACACCAAGTATCATTATGAATGCAACATCAGGGATTCCTGTCTTTTTGAAAAAAGACTCTCCAATCACTCCAAAGAAGATCACGACACCTGCTGCTAGCAGCAGCATGGGTGCAGATACCAATGACGATTCTGAAGTAGACAAAGATGTCATTGTGTCCTGCATGTTCGCAAGACCATTAATTAGAAAATTAGACGTACTGTCATCTGGCAAATTAAATGATGGAATCATATCGGACACTCTTAATTTGAATTCTTGAAAGTCTGATGAGAAAACAGACAAATTACCAAAGTAATTTTTTAGAGTATCTATAATGCTGAAGAGAAAGAATATTTCCATCTAGATTAGATATGAATTTAGAATATATCTAATACAACAAGTCAATGAATGTTGATTAACGAATATATGGAAAATCTATTCTTCAAACAGGTGCCCTACATTCATCCACAAAAAAATCATTCGGTGGTTGGCCTTTTAAGGAAATTTTACAATGAAGAGCATGAGTCAAGATAACTATTGCCTGTACAATGCATGAATGTAAGTCATCAATGTAATTGTACACAAATAATCTGTGACCTGAACAGGTTCAATTTATAGTAAAATATTCCAAAAATCATCTATATTGTGTTATACGTTCATCCCACTATTGGTAATCTCAAGGATAATTTTCTAAAAATCACTAGTTTCACGTGAGTCTTAAAATCACTTACCT
>JAOTTW010000105.1 GCA_029864235.1 Candidatus Nitrosopumilus sp. | reverse complement strand
GTTTTCATCGAAGAAAATCTCCTTTTTTTATAGAATTATGTTTAGAATTATGATGGAGTAATAACAGTGACAAGACAGATGTCATGCTCATTACGTATCTATGTTGTGTTAAATAATAAAGCTTTATGTATTAATCATTAATATCCTAATGAATTATATTCTAATTATTGATAGTGTTCTTAGATACTAATGCATAAAAATTCCATACTAAAAACAAACAGGAATATTTGATATGAAAAAACTAGATCTAAATGATAGCATAGGACTCATGTTAAAGACCTCAGCCAAGGCTTGGGAAAAGGCAGTAGATGTAGATATGCGTAACAAGTTTGGATTGACAGGTGGGAAATGGAAGATAATTGTTGTTTTGTCCATACGACAAGGAATCACACAAAAACAACTTGCAGACATGACGTTTGTAGAGGCGCCTACACTTGTTCCGATAATTGACAAAATGGAAAAGGATGGATATCTTAAGCGACAACCTGATTCCAATGATAGACGAAACAATTTGATCTTTATGACTGAAAAATCCGAAAAAATAGTTGAACCAATAATAGACTGTATTATAGATATAAGAAAAATAGCATTAAACAAAATCTCTAAAAAGGATTTAGAGATTGGAAAAAAGGTTCTTCTACAGATTACTGAAAATACGGAGCAATTAATCAAAGAGAAAGGAGAAAAGTTAGAACCAAATTTACTGATAACTTCAAAAGAATAATTTTACATTCAGATGATGGTTTTGACTAGTTCTACTTTTGACAAATCAAACATCTCAAAATTGATATATGATGTATGTTTGATTTGTCAGTTTTATAGAAAAGAAATGAATAGGAATTATTAAGAGACTATTTAATTGATGACATATTTGTAGATTCAGTTGAACCTATACCTGTAGGGGCTGAAGGAAATTTATCACCTATTTTTGTCTCTGCCACAGCAGCAGCCTCTTTTAGAATAGACTCAGTTTCCTGTGAGGAAAATCCTGAATCAACAAAAGAATCATCACTAAGTGAACCTGGCATCAAATCTCCAAGCATATTGCCCATTGATTCTAGTTCAGAACTTGCTTGAGGTATAACACTATTCATTGCAGGAACAATTGCTTTCATTGTGTGAACTGCAGGTTGCATGGAGACAATTGCATCACCTATTGTGCTTACGGTAGATAATCTAAGTTGAGTTCTCTCAACGGCTGTTCTCATATTTCCCATTAGCTTGTTAGTCTTTCTAACCTGTACCAATTCATTTGCAAGAATCTTACTAGTACGCAAATCCTTATTTTGTTGCGTTTGAACGATTCGATTAAATAATTTAGCATCTTTTTGATTAAGTTGATTTGACGTAGCATCTAGTTTTGAGATTGGTTTATTCAGACCCCTAATTGCTTGCTCTACACGTGGCTTTAGCGGAGGATCTTTCTTAAACGTAGAAGAAATTTGTGATGAAATTCCATTAGAAGGTGTACTCTTCCATGTTTTCTCAAAACCAGTCATAATACCTTACCTAGAAATCATCACTTATGATACAGAGCCAAACAAATTAGACAAAACTGATCGGATTGATTAAAGGTAATTTATGGATAATTCGAATAATTATAAAATTTAATGATTAGATGCGATTTGAGCCTGAATTTTGATGTGATGTCAAATTAGAGAAAGGGAGTTTTTTGGATTTTTTGTTAAATTTCATGCATGACTCAAATCAGTAAATTTAATAATTTAGAATTTAGTATTTTATGATTTCTAGATTTGTTTTTGGAGAAAAATTCTAGAATTTGAATGAAATTGAAAATTACTGTAATTCCACATTAGAACCTAGAAACCCATATGAGTAAGATAATTGGATTATTGTATTCTATCTTAAATACAAAAGATACAATCAGATAACTAGAGAATTCTATTTTTATCAGAGACATCAATTAATTGTCTAGTTTTGATGCACAAGATTGTTATATGTTTTAAATTTTAGTGGTATTGTGCCACTTACAAATACTGTAATAATCAAACTAAATGAAATTACAACTATGATTGAAGATAAAAATAATTTAAAAGAAGAGGAAGTTGAAGAAATTAAAAAAATTTTTAAAAGTATTTTGGAGAGCGGTGAACGTTATGATGTTGATGACATTGAATCTTGGTTTGAAAATGAAGGAACTTGGTCTAACAAGGCATCACGTGTAAGAATTACAAATCTTTCTCACTATATTCAAGACAAATTTGAGCAAACTGCTAATCTAAAAATTATCTCAAATCAAGATGACTCATGTGGGTGTGGAAATTAAACTTCTAGTTGTGATAATAGCCTTCCAACAATTTTAGCATTTTCAGTTCTCTGTTCTAGTATTTCTTTTAGTCTTTTTTCATTTTCTATAGTTTTACTATTTGTCCTAACAATATGAAAATATTCTTCATCAAGATCATTGTTTGCTTGCAATCTCTTTATTACCTCAAAAAGTATTCCAATTACTTGCTTTTGTGCATCAATTAATTCGTCTTTATTTTTCTCTGGCATGTCTTGCTATTGATTAATTATTTTTGTAAATAATTCTTTTAATTTACGATTTTTGATTCCTTGTTCAGCAGAATCTAAAAAAGATTGAATATCAAAATTTCCTTTTTTTTCATATATTTTTGCCTGAAGTGCCATCTCTAATTTATCAAGCTCATGAACCATTATAGATTCTGGAGTTTTTTGTTCTAAATATTCGTCCCAAATCACTAATAATTGTGCTTGAAGTTCTTTTGGAAGGTCTTGAAGGATTTTATTCATGGTAATTTTTTCAAGTTTTATTTTTTCCTGTTTTGATATTTGATTAGGAGTTAAATCACCAGTAAGGGATTCAGTTAAGTCATGAATTAAACTCATTTTTAGCACTTTGAGAGTATCTAATTTTTGAATCTCTGAGAAAATCAAAGACATCACAGTCATTGAAAAAGTATGGTCTGAAACGGATTCAGAAGTTTCTAATCCTAATTTGTCTATCCATCCCTGTCTTGGAATATTTTTTAAATTTATGACAGTATTAAAAAAATCTAATAGCAATTCTCTACACTTTTCTGAAATTCCTTTCTAATAAATCACAACAGATTGATTGATATGTATATTTTTACAAGTTACTAATAGAAAAACTGATTATAACATTGAAATTTTACAATACTGCTTTATTTTTATTTTATTTAACATAATACGAACAACATAATAGACCAAATATTTTATTAGCGCTATTGAAGATTTATACCAAAACTGGAGATGACGGCACAACTGGTTTGCAGGGAGGCATCAGAGTACTGAAATCAGATCCTAGAATCATGGCATATGGTGCAGTCGAT
>JAOTTW010000043.1 GCA_029864235.1 Candidatus Nitrosopumilus sp. | reverse complement strand
TTCAAGATGAAGAGATCTCATTTTTTCTTCTCCGAAGATATGCTTTATAGCTCACCGCTACCACACTCATTATAATTACAGTGATTACAGACCATAATGCAAAAGGGGCAATGTCAAGTTCTGTCATAGTTAAGGAATGGCAACATATTGCATCTAAAGTTTCGGTTTAAAAAAAATGCAACATACAGTAATGAGTATTCTGAAACATCTAAATAGATTTAATGTACACAAAATTTATGCCTGAAAGTACATGTCCTGAATGTGGTATAAGACTTTTTCATGAAAATGAAGTTACATTAAAAGTTCAAGAAACAATTCATTCAAAGTTCTGTAGAAAGAAGATAGGCGAAACTCATAGTTTCATGCACAGAGACCCAGCACATATGAATACATTTGATTCCGAAAGAGAAAATGATTCAAAAGGATCTCCAGTTTTAAAAAAATAGGGCATAAATGCTCAAAAATATATCCAAGCAGTTAGAGATCAGATAGATTGGTACAGAAATTCGAGTATGATTTAGTCATAGTAGGTGGAGGTCCTGCTGGCTCTTCTGCAGCTTTTGAGGCAGCAAAAAGAGGAATCAGAACAGCATTATTAGAAAGAGAGGAGTCTATTGCAGAAACAGTCAGAACAAGTGGAGTGACATGGATCCAAAATATTAAAGAATTTGGAATTCCAGAGGATTGTTTCAACCCTATCAAAAATTATTCATTTTGTTCACCAAATAACGAAGTGACAATTAGTGATGAATTGCCAAGCGCAGCAGTGTTAGATGTTAGAAAAACATATCGATGGTTAGCAGACCAAGCAGCAAAACAAGGTGCCGAGATTTTTGTCAAAACAAATGTCAACAAGGTAATAAAAGATGATAAAGGAGATATCGTTGGAGTTAGCGGTACAGGCCTTCAAGGAGAAATAGAATTTCATTCAAAAGTTGTAATTGACGCTAGTGGTTTTTCTTCTACTGTTTGTAAGGCAATGAATTTTGTTACACAATGGAAGAGATTTGGAGCTGGGGCAGAATATGAAGTGAAAGCAGAAAATATAGATAAAGACACATGGTGGTTAATGGTAGGTCAAAAATATTCGCCGGCTGGATATGCATGGATATTTCCTGTTTCAAAGGACGTTGTGAGAATAGGAGTAGGGATAGGGAAACCAGAGTCATCAGTAGATCCTACTGAAAGACTCAAGGAATTGATTGAGACAAAGATAGGACCTATTGGTAAGTTAGGAAAAATTACACCAATTGAATTTCATTATGGATTAATTCCAAATGATGGGTTGTCCAGAAAAACAGTATACAATAATTTAATTCTAGTAGGAGATTCAGCAGGACAAGCAAACCCTTTAGTTTTAGAAGGAATACGCTATGCAATCAAATTTGGAAGAATTGCAGGAAAAGTGGCAGCCCAGGCCATCAAGGTAGGCAAAACAGATGAAGAATCATTAGCTCCATATGAGAAGAATTGGAGAAAAGAAATTCAGTCAAAAATAAATTCAGCTGGAAAAGTTCAAGAAAGATGGATTGGTTTTTCAGATGATGATTGGGATAAAGAATTAGACGTCATCAAGGAATTAAAACCTGAAGAGTTTTTAGATTTTATTAAAGCAGATTTTGGATTGACAAACATGATAAAATTGGCAACTCGTCATCCAAAATTAGCAGTGAGACAATTATTCAATTTAGTTAAAAATGCTAAAGAATAGAAATGGTAAACATTGTAAGCTAAGAAGATTATAATGTTAAAAACACGTAGTCATACCAATGGATGCAATAAGAAAAACTTTTGATGAATGGGCTGAAAACGGCAGAGCAGAATTAATGGAAATAGAGCATGGCAAAAATGTAACAAAATTTCTAAAAACAATTCCATTTGCAAAACCATTTTCATTTTTGGATGTAGGATGTGGAAATGGATGGGTAGTGAGAAAAATTGCAGAAGAGAAAAACTGTAGAAAAGCAATAGGCATAGACAAAAGCAAAAAAATGATCAAACAAGCAATCAAGAAGAAAACATCAGGAAAAGAAAAATTCATTTGTACAGATATTCAGTCTTGGCAGCATAATGGAAAATTTGATTTTGTTTTCTCAATGGAATCACTATACTATACAAATTCAATTGAGGACACATTAAAGAAGATATTTAGTATTTTGAAACCAGGTGGGCAGTTTTTTTGTGGCACTGATTTTTATAAAGATAACAAAGCCACAGCTAAGTGGGCAAATATTATGAATATACAGATGCACCTTCATTCAAAGCAAGAATGGAAAAAATTTTTCAAAGAGGCAGGTTTTGAAACAAAAACCAGACAAATCAAAGAATTGAAGGGTAATAAAAAATGGAAACGAGAAATGGGGACATTGTTCATCATTGGACAAAAACCGAAAAGGTAATCTTCAAATTAAATTAAAAACACAATACATTGTGTGAGCTGGAGCACGAAACGCTGCTACGGCAGAGGAAACTCCTCCCTCCATGCAGGAAATATGATCCGGAGATGGATAATCAGAGATGGTTGGCAACGGAACAGAAAAAATCTGACCTGGCGCACGATGATGGCAAAACCTGAGATTTCCAGAGAAGGAATGAAAATCCGCCCCATATGGAGCAAAGCCAAACAGAACTAAAGGCACCTGCACCAAGTTCAGGTAGGCTGCAAAGCGCAATATCGTGAAAACAAAAGGAGGGTTACTCCCAGCACACACTAAGTTTTCAGAAAAATAGTCAGAGTTTATCTCATGGAACTAACATGATCTTTGCATACATCTGCATTACACATGCATGTTCCATCACACAAACAAGAACCCTGCATTTCACAATCACATTCTGAACTCATTTCAGCAGATGCTGCACATCCACATGCTGCTTCTTCTCTACTGGTCACTGAAGGAGTGAGTTGTTCTTGTGGTGCTGTATCTTCGTATAAAGTACGGGTTTGAGCATAATCAGATTCATCTCTTAATTGAGCCTCACCTCTGTTGGTTTGATAACCGCCTGCAGATGCACTGGTTTGATAACCTACAAGTCTACTTGGATCAATACCTGTCTGGCCTTGTTCATTTTCCTGTCTCTTGAGTGCGCGATTACTAAACATAAAGAATGCACCACCAGCTATTGCAGCTACTCCAGCCATGCCATACACTATCATAACTGGAAAATCACCGGTGGATGTTGTTGCATATCCCTCAGGGGGCTTTGGTGTAACACCTGCAATTTCAACACCATCCAAGATATCTAATGCACCAAATCCAATAGTATAGAGATTTCCTTGATCTGATGATTGAACAGTTCTAAAAACATAACGTTGATCAGCAGTAACTTCTGCTTCAAACACTCGTTCCACCTGTCTTCCTTCTCTTAAGCTACTCTCACCCATGGTCCAACTTGATACGACAAATCCAGCGATTGTTTCATCTAATCCAAACGTTCCTGCATCCACATTGATTCCTGTTGGATCAAACAAAAAGTGCCAATTTGTTAATGGCTGTTCTAAAATAAAGTCGGCATCAATCATATTTTTACTTAAAATTTCTTCTGCTTCAGTTCCAGAAACAACATTGTAAATCAGTGGTTCTTCTACACGAAGCATATTAATTGGATGATTGATATCTACCCCATCTATTGTAATTTCAGCATTAGTTGAAAGCCCTCTCCAACCAAGATCAACTAGTGTTCTAACCTGATCTTTTGTAATTACATAATCAGTTAAAGTACCCTCAATGATTACTTTATAATCAATTGAGGTGTTTAGATTTCTACCTTTTAGATGAATATCATACAACACATTAAGGTCAGAAATTCTAGCTTGGCTTCCATCATCAGCAATATTTTCATTTAATTTTTTAATCAAATTTTGCACTCCAGGATTTGAAGAATCAGCGGTACCGCTTATGGTCCATGTTTTTTCACGAAGTTCATCAAACAATTGACCTCCATTGGGATATTCAATAAAGATAGTTTTTTGATAATTCATTTTGAAAGGCGATGAAACATCATTAGGATTTATTCGGGCATCTAATTGTGCCCCCCATGCAGCTGAACTAGTACCAAATACCATCAATCCTGCAAGAAATACTGTAAAAAGTAAGGCCCTAGTCACATACAAAATTTTGATAGTGAAAGTAATAAACTTATCCAGTATATCGAAAATCAGATCGGGTATTTTTTGAAAAAGTAATATGTAGTGATTCATTTAGACTTTACAGTTTTAGGAGAAAATAAGATGATAACAATACTAGCCGGCGGTACAGGTTCCGTAAAATTGGTCAGAGGTCTAGTTTCTCAAGAATCCAAAGTTAATGTAATCAGTAATGTAGGAGATAATTACTGGCTGTATGGCCTGTATGTGTGTCCAGATATTGACACCATTGTTTATGGTCTTGCAGATTTGCTGGATCAAGAAAGAGGTTGGGGTATAAAAAAAGACACTTTTAATTTTCTAAGACAGATGGAGGTCTTTGGAGAAGAGACATGGTTCAGAGTGGGAGACAGAGATGCTGCAACACATTTGATTAGAACAAATATGTTAAAAAACGGCAAAAACTTGAGCGATATTACAAAATGGATGTGTGAAAAATTTGCAGTAAGCGCCAACATAATCCCCGTAACAGACAACAGTGTTGAGACTAGGATAATTACTGATAAAGGTGAATTACACCTTCAAGAATTTTGGGTAAAACATAGAGGAAAAGATCCAGTTGAAGGAATACAATACATCGGCGCGGACAAAGCACGACCAAACCCAGAAGCAGTCAATGCAATTCACGATGCAGACATGGTAATTCTTGCACCTGGAAATCCATTAACATCAATAGGTCCAATGCTGCAAATCAAAGGAATACGAAAAGAGCTATCAAAGATTAAGAAAAAAGTTGTTGCAGTAAGTCCACTTATTGGAGATAAAGCAATAACAGGACCAGCTGCAAAATACATGGAAGCTGCAGGAATTGAAACTAATGCATATGGTCTTGCAAAAATGTATTCGGATGTTTGTTCAAACATAATCATTGATTCTAAAGATAGATTGATTGCAAAAAAAATTCAAAACCTAGACATGAAAGTGTATGACACAAAAATAACAATGAAAAACAAGATAGCTGAAGATGCATTAGCAAATTTCATTTTAAAACAAGTACACGTATAATTTGAAAATTGCAGCAATCATTCCTGTAAAGACTTTCTCTCAAGCAAAAACACGATTAGGATTACCATCTCAACAAAAAGAAGAGTTGTGTAAAATTATGTTAGAAGAAATATTATACATAATATCAATCTCACCTCAAATTGAAAAAATAGTAATGGTAACAAAAGAAGAAAAAGCATTAGAAATTGGTAAAAAATTCAACACCATATCAATAATTGATAATGAGGAAAAAAATGTGAACGGTGCTGTTGCATTAGCAGACAAATATCTTTTAGAAAACAGTTTTGATGCATCAATTGTTTTTCCTCAGGATATACCATACATTAAGACACAAGACATTGATTTTATTTTAAATTATAAAATCCCTCCAAACTTTGCAATAGTTGTACCATCCAGAAGATTTGATGGGACAAATGCACTTGTTAGAATGCCAGTTGATTTGATGAAGACCCATTACGATGAAGATAGCTACAAAATTCACATGAATGCTGCCAAAGAGTACACACGAAATGTAGCACTAGTGTTTGCAAAGAGGATTATGTGGGATGTTGATAATATTGAGGATTTGGAGTTTCTTTTGGAGCAAAATGAAAAACCACTCATTGCTCAAAAAATAAGAAGTGTTTTGAATTCGAATTAATTCATTTATGTTAAGAGAATACATAATTTAGCCAGAGATCACCAACAGATTTATAAGAAATGAATTAGCAATGGTTAAATATTATCATAAAATACTTTGCGAGGTTAAATGAATGGCTAAAAATGTAAATCCAAAAGACAAATGCCCAAGATGTGGTCAAAGTACTCTAGTAACAGATGCAAATACTGGAGAAAATTTCTGTGGAAAATGCGGTTTTGTCATCACAGATAAGGTCGAAGAGTCAGGACCTGAATGGAGATCATTTTCCAATGAAGGCGAAAACAAGAGTAGAGCTGGTGTACCGACATCATTAGCCATGCACGATATGGGTTTGGCAACTATAATTAATCCTCAAAATCGAGATGCAACTGGAAAGCCATTAACAGCATCTATGAAAAGTACAATCGAAAGACTCAGAACTTGGGACAGTAGAAGTCAAGTTCATGAACCTGTGGATAGAAACTTTAGACAAGCTTTTAGTGAACTTGACAGATTAAAAGACAAACTTGCTGTAGGGGATGCAGTAATTGAGAAGGCAGCTTACATTTACAGAAAAGCATTAGAGAAAGGACTTGTAAGAGGACGTTCAATTTCAGCACTTATTGCATCAGCATTATATGCAGCATGTAGAGATACTGAGACTCCCAGAACATTAAAAGATATTGGGCAAGCAAGCAACATCAAACGTAAAGATATTGCCAGATGTTATCGCCTATTGTTAAGAGAGTTAAATCTGAAAATGCCAGTAGTAGATCCAATAAAATGCATTTCACGAATTGCCAGCAAAGCAGGATTATCAGAAAAAACAAAAAGAAAAGCAACTAAGATTTTACAAACAGCTGAAGAAAATAAAATTTCAGCAGGAAAAGACCCCATGGGGTTAGCAGCAGCAGCTCTTTATGTTGCTTGTGTCACCAATGGTGAAAACAAAACACAACGAGATGTTGCTGAAGCTGCAGGAGTTACAGAAGTTACAATCAGGAACAGATACAAAGGTCTCAAAGTAGCACTAAATCTCTAATTTTGATTCTATTTTTGAATTGAAATAATTTGCAACCAATATACTGACAGAGAGAACTCCAGAAATCAAAAATAAAATCTCCATAGTATTAATTAGTGGATGGTAAAATGCTGCATCAATTGTAATTTCATTTATTTGAGATACAAAATGGGCAAAAGAGAAAATAAAATAATTTGTTGCCCAATGAACAAGTATTGCAGAAAGCAATCCTACTCTAAAGTATAACCATCCAAGTATTATTCCGCTCAAAGAAGCCTGAGCAAACTTTCCTTCGCTCCAGGGTTCACCAGTTGCAATATGTGCAAAGCCAAAAAGCACCCCTACGATCACAATTAAAACCATGACCTTTTTTGAATCATAGATGTGTAGATTTTGGGTAGGACTCCAGAGAGATTTTAAAAAATGTTTTGCAGAAGATTTGTGAGAATATATGACAAAAATAGGAATGCCAATTAGTAATGCTCTAAATCCAATCTCTTCAAAAAGAGGAGCTAAAGTCATATGAAAAAATAAGATTAAGTCATTATCTGTTGGAGGAGGTAATGTTTGAATTCCAAAGCCGTCTTGAACAAAAGTAATAATGGCAGATACAAGAATTAAGATAGAAAACCATTTTGTAATTGAAACAAGATAATTTGCATGTAAAATTATTTTTCCATGAGAAAGAATAGGAGACAGTGTTTGCAGAAATCCACTCTTTGGTCCAAACATGGAAATTGCAAAAAGGATTGCATAAACAGACCACACTATAACAAATATATCACCAATAGTCACATCAAAAGGAATTTGATATTCCATATTCGTAAAAACGTCTAGTTGATCAATGGGATATTCAAAGTTAATTTCATCACCAATGTCTGTATTAAACACAACAAACATACCTATAGGAAAAGACAATAACATCATTCCAAATATAACGGATAAAAGTGCAGAATAGGGAATACCCAACCCCTGCAGAATTTTGTTTGATTCTGGCAACTTTGGTCTAATGCAGTTCTATACTTGATTCTGGAAAACCCAAATGAATCAAAGTATCTTTGATAGTATCTCGATGATCTCCTTGTAAAAAGATGTATCCATCTTTTGCAGTTCCACCACATGCGTATTTGTTTTTAAGCTCTTTTGCGACGGTTTCTAAATTATTTAATTTAGGATCAAGGCCTTCAATCATAGTTCCTTTTTTCTTAAACCTTCTAGTTTCCAAACGAATTATTATTTTAGTACTGTCTTTTGCAAGTTCACCACAAGCACACAGATCTTCAGGTAGTCCACAAGTATTACAAATTACTGCCATACGTTCTATGAAGATTCGATTTTACGCACTATTAAGCCTTGTTTGGAGATTGAGGCTAAATAATGATTTTTTAGATAGAAAATCCAAACTGTTTTGTGTCAAAAGACATTAGAAAAAGAGCAGTAGATATGCTTCTTAATGGAGCAACACTTCTAAGTGAACCATGTCCGTATTGTTCAGGTGTTAGAGTTAGGAAAGAAGGTCATGCACTATGTATCAATTGTGGAAAAGAGCCTGAGGAAAGAGAAATTCCCAAAGAATCTGAGAGAGAAATAGAGAAGACATTTTTGGAAGAAACATTGGAAAAAAAATTAGGGGCATTATCTGAAGAATTAAATCAAGAATCCAACCATGAAAAACAACAAGAGATTCTAAAATCAATTAATTCTATAATAGAGACCATCGAGAGGATCAAAAAGAAACAATAAAGTTTTTATGTAAAAATTTTACGAGATAATTCACCATGAGTAGTAAAAAGAAATCAGCGCCACTACCAGCATCAAGTGGAGGCTTAATGCGTTTCTTTGAAGACGAAACAAAAGGGTTTAAAATTGATCCAAAAATTGTCATATCAGTACCAATTAGCTTAATTGTAATCTCATGGGCAATAGATATCTTTTTAGCACCTCGATAAAATATGGAAAAATATTCAGATGATGTTTCAAACATACACAACAGGTTTTCCCTTACACTAATCAATCCATCATCACATTACTTTTCCTTAGTTGTTTCATTAATTATTGCAGCAATAATTACAGTTACAACATATTTAGGATATCTTGATTCTGATGATTTTTTGTTTAGGATTCCTCTTGTCGTAGGAGTTTTGGCAATAACACAATTAATTGATACCAGATTCACAAAAAAGAAAGAATATTCCAAAGCACTTCATGCATCCCTTTTTGCAAATATGTTATGGTTAGCAACCCTGTTTATGGGATTGTTAGCAAGTGTGGTATTATCTAAAGAAACATCTTTGTTTTTTGTAACATTTGGAATGTTTTTGTTTGCAAGTTTTAGAATAGGTATTTTCACAACTACATTAGGGGTTCAGATCAAAAAAGCATGGGCAATTTGTTTTGTACAGCCACTTGCAATGTTTTTAGTATTAATTCCAGCGGATTTATGGCTTCCAATAATTACAAATCCAATCTCATTAGGATATGGAATTGCATTTTTGTTTATTTCTAGTGCATGGTCTCTATTAACAGATAAAGCAGGAAGACCGGGAATGCAAAGTACACACAAAACAATTCAAGCATATTTAGCTTCACAAGGAAACGATTTCACAGAAGCAGAAGAAATAATGGAACAACGCTCAAACAAGACAAAAGTTTCTACATCCCAAATTCGACTATTATCATCTAATGGAGACACAGATTTTAGAATGGTATTACCTGAGATTCATCCAGGTCCATATCATCCAGTAGGAGGCAGCAACATACCTTATCTAATTTATAAAAATCTTGATTCATCAGCTATGGTAATGCATAGCATATCAGATCATTCACTAAATCTACCTTCCAAAAATGAAGTAGAGAATTATCTAAAAAATCTAAAAACCAGTGCAGTCAAAGAAGAGGGACTTGTTTGTACAGAGCCAGTAGTAGTTCAAATTAACAAAGCAAGAGTAATCGGGTTATTATTTGGAAATAATCCATTATTGTTTTTGTCCTTATCACCACATGGAATGGAAGATATCCCAAGTTACATGAAAACAGAAATTGAACAATATGCAAAAAATCGAAATTATACAAGAACAATGATCGTAGATTGTCATAATGCAATGGGTCCTGAAATTTCAAAAGAAGATGGTGAGGATATGCTAAAGGCAGCCAAGTCTTGTCTGGATTCATTGATTACAAAAGAAAACCATGCAATTGAATTCGGATATGCAAATTCTGACGACATGGATGTTTGGACAGAGGATTTAGGTATGGGAGGTCTTGGAGTAATGTGTCTAAAAATAAATGGTAAAAAATATTTCTTAGGGTGGGCCGATGCAAATAATATGGAAAATGGAGTAAGAGAGAAAATTGTAGAGAGTTTTGCAGAAAAGGATTACAATCTTTTAGAAATTTGTACATCAGATACTCATTATGCTCCAGTTAAAGCTAGAAACAAAAATGGATATTATCAGTTAGGTTTGATCACAGGGGCTGAAAAATTATCAAAGTGGTTTTTAGACATTGCCAAAAATGCTGAAACTAAAACAACTTCTGCAAAGTATGAAATTTTGGAAAACCACACAGATGTAAAAATTATGGGGCAGGGGATATTTGAGGATTATTCCAAAGCACTTGACAACTCTTTGAAAATAACAAAAGGATTTTTGATTGGTAGTGTGTGTCTTTTCATATCTAGTTTGTTTTTATAGTTCTCATCTGATCAAGATTTCCATAAAATTCATCAATAAATGAAGAAAATTGGAAAATTGGAACTATGGGGACATTATCAATAAAATTAACTTTGTCTTGATACAGAGTTACGATTACAGGAACAGCAATTGCGTTTTGAGTTTTTGAAACGTATTGTTTTGTTCTATCTATTTGCTTTTTCACAGCAGTAGATAGAGCAAAAGAACTGTATCGTTTCCAATGTTTACAGTCTATCAACATTGCAACACCTAGACGAATACCAATCACATCTATTTCCATTCTCGGCTTTGTAAGAATTAGGTTTTTTATTACCGCAAAATCTTTATCAGAAAGGATTTCTGCAACCAACCCTTCAAAATCTTTCCAGTCTAAAACAACAGAAATCTCATCAAGAGGGCATCCATTTTGAAGTAATTGAATAGCTGCCCTTAATTTATCGCCAGACTCAAAAAGATATATTTTTTCTTTTTTTATTCCAATTCCATTTTGTACAAATTCATCCAATATTTTTTTTGAATCAGCCTCAGAGGTTTTTGTGATTACTGAGAAATCTTTTGAAGAAATACCTCCAGGAATTATTCCACGCAATCCTTGAATCATATTGGGAAAAAATCTCAAGTTCGTGTTATTTTCTAAACAAGAAAATATAGGTCTTGAGAGTTAAAATTTGAGGTTATAATGAAAAATGAGAAGAATAGATTTTATTGTTTGTCCAAAAAGCAACTTTATGAAATCACTGCTAGTAGCCATACTAGCCCTTTCATTTGGAATACTAATCACATCGGAAGTATTTGGAGAAAAAACAGCCTTTGTGGATACTGTAAAATTTATCCAGTATTTAGATGAGAATACCGCATTAGAAGAAGTAAGAAATGGAAATTTAGATATCTATTACTATAAAATTTCTTCAGACAGGCTTGAAAATATTGAATCACGAGAAGGATTGCAGGTATTTGATTCTACAGGAGGATCATACAGCATCTTAATCAATCCAGCAGAATCAAACAAATTC
Organism: Candidatus Nitrosopumilus sp.; assembly: GCA_029864235.1. GTDB lineage: Archaea > Thermoproteota > Nitrososphaeria > Nitrososphaerales > Nitrosopumilaceae > HKST03. The sequence goes on along the minus strand of JAOTTW010000043.1, from coordinate 2,053 downwards.
AACCCTTTTTCTGAAAAAGAGGCGAGATTTGCTCTGAATTATTTAATTGATAGAAAATTGATTGTCAATGAATTAATGGGAGGCTATGGTGCACCCATGATTTCCTATTACAGCCCCTCAGATCCTGAATATCTTACAATTATTGAGCAATTAGAGGAATTTAATTTCAGATACAATCCGTCTCTTGCCAATGAGATAATTTCAGAGACATTAAACAAAAGAGGGGCCATAAAGAGAGATACCAAATGGTTCATGAATGAAACCCCTATAGAAATTATCATTTTTATTAGAAACGATGATCCTGTAAGAAAATCAATTGGCGAGATCTTATCCTCAGAGCTAGAGAAAATGGGTTTTGAAGTAAAAAAAGAGTTTGGAGATTTGAATAAAGCTTTTGTAATTGTGTATGGTTCAGACCCAGCTGAACTCAAGTGGAATGTATACACAGAAGGTTGGGGAAGATCAGCTTTTGTGAAATATGATTCTGTAGGATTGGGTCAAATGTATTCTCCCTGGTTCTCAAATATGCCTGGATTTAATGATCCTTCATATTGGAATTACAAAAATGATTACATTGATTCTATTACTCAGAGAATCTATACTGGGGATTTTGATTCAGCAGAGCAAAGAAACAGCTTGATTCGAGAGGCAGTAAAAGAAGGAATCAATGAATCAGTCAGAGTATTTCTTGCAAGCAAGATTGATCAGTATGTTGCAAACGAGAGAGTAAAGGGAATTGTAAATGACTTTGGTGCAGGAGTTCCCAGTAGATTCACTCCAATTAATGCAAAGAATGAAAAAGAAGAGTTAGTTGTAGGTGTAAAACAAATCTATCAAGGTTCATGGAATACAGTAATGGGTCTAAGTGACACATATAGTAGACACATCTGGGGAATAATTTCTGATCCGGTTACATTCAAACATCCATTTTCAGGAGAAACTTTTCCTGTCAGAGGAAATTGGACTGTAGAAACAGCAGGACCACATTACAAATTAGATTTGCCAAAAGATGCAAAGATATGGGATCCTAAAAGTAAAAAATGGAAGCAAGTAGAAGATGGAACTCAGTCAGCGAGTAAAGTAACATTTGATTTTGAATTTAGTAATTGGCACAATGGTCAAATGATGGACATGAATGATATTCTGTATTCATTATACTTTACAATTGAGTGGGGAACCCAAATCGATGAAAATGATAAAACGTTTGACACGGAATTTACTCCTAGGGCAACACAGATAGTTCAAACGATAAAGGGTATTAACCCAATTGATGATGATAGTATTGAGGTTTATGTAGATTATTGGCATTTTGATGAGGGAGAGATTGCAGATTGGGCATCTTTATGGAGTGCAGTGCCATGGGAAATTTCAGATGCGATGGAACAGGCAGTTATTGATGGAAAAGTATCATATTCTAGATCAGGGGCTACAAGTAAAAATGTCAATTGGGTATCATTAATAATTTCAAAAGATGCCAAATTAATTCAAGAATATTTAGAAGAATTTAAAGAAACAAAACACATTCCATATGCACTGCAGGAATTTGAGATAAACTCTGAATATTTTGATTCAAGATATATGGCATCAATTAAATGGATTCAAGACAAGAACCATGCAGTAATAAGCAATGGCCCATTTTTCCTCAAATCATATTCGCCGGAATCAAGAACAATAACTGTCAGTAGTTTTGAGGACAGTACATACCCATTTACTTTGGGGCATTGGTCCAAATTTGAAAATACCGAATTTCCAAAGATTTCAAATATTAAAATTTCAGATATTCTCAATAAAAATACAGAATTCAGTGTAAACGTTGAAACATTAAATGTAGATTCTTTACTTTATTTTCTATCAGATAGTAAAGGAAGCATTATTTTCTCTGAATTGGTAAAAACAAATTCAACTGAAACAGAGATCATTTTTCCAAACAATATTGTGAAAAACCTGGATTTGGGAGCCAATAATCTAAAAATATTTGCAATTTCTGAAAAGGTGTTAAAACCAGATTATTATTCAGCAAGTTTTTTGGTTACGGAAAATAATAAAAAATTAC
>JAOTTW010000042.1 GCA_029864235.1 Candidatus Nitrosopumilus sp. | reverse complement strand
GTTCCAATGATTTCATGAATCTGTTTTCCTTTTGGTATGTATACGCTGATAAGTTCTGTACCTCTTCCTGATTTTTGAGATAGTTCTTCAAGAATTTTTCTAATTTTATAAAGCTTAACTGAATCTTGTTTTTCTATATTGATCTTACTCATTTGTCATTTCCTCCGAGAATGCGAATATTAAGTTTGGTTGAATCATTTGAAAAACACCTAAAACTAAAATTCATCAAAAGTCTTTAGAAAAACTTCAAGAGGTTGATTGCCTCTAATCATTATGATTTTTTCATCATTGAATATTAAAAATGATGGTGTTGCATCAATCCCAATCTCTTTTCCAAAATCATAAAGTTGGTTTACTTTGTTTTTGTACACATGTGCATCAATACAATTATTGAATTTGTCCAAGTTCAAATCTATTTTACTTGCAAAAGAACTGAGCGAATCTCTAGTTATCCATCCTGTTCTTTCTCCAGCCCAGTTTTTGTAAATCTCATCATGAAGGTTCCAATATTTTCCTTGATCATGAGCACAATATGTTGCCTCTGCAGCTAAAATTGAATCTGGCCCATTTAGGGGAAAGTCTTTGAAAATAAGTTTCACTTTACCTGTTTTGATATAATCACCTTCAATTGTTTTTAGCGTGGTTTCATGGAATTTATTACAAAATGTGCATTGATAATCCCCCCACTCTAAGATGGTAATAGGCGCAGAAGGATTGCCAAGTATTGGCGAACCTCCTTCAATTAATTTTGATTTTGTCATTAATTTTGAATCATTTTCTGATTCAGGATAAAATGCTAAAAATGCACCTGATAAAATTCCAATTATTATTGGAATTGCAAAATAATGAATTTGTATCATTGTGTTTTCTCAGATTTTGTTTCAAGTAAATATCTTCCCTAAGTTGTAGCAAGTGTCCACAATGCTGAATTTTTTGCAGATATTTCTGCAACAAAAGGATCATCAGATGATGAAATTATTATTACATCTTTATCTTGCGGTGACAACTCTTCTAAAAGTTTTTTTCTTGTCAACAAGTCATTTTCAAAACAATCCTTATCATCTCCTGGAAAAACAAATTGATTGTTTTTGAATAAAATTGTGATACATCCTGATGAACCATAAAGAATTGCATAATCTCTTTGCTCCAATCCTGTTTTGATTGAATCTGAATACTTTCTGAGTAAAATAGCATGATTAAATTTTCCTTGAATGACTGTAGATTTTTTTATAGTACATTCTTTGGGTAATATTTTTTGAATTTGTTTTATGAACTTTAGACCTTTTTCAGTCAGGTATGTACCTGATTTTGTAGTGTCTACTATATCTGCCTGTTTGAGGTGTAAAATCAATGTCTTTACGGCTCCCTCTCCTAGATGGGTTTCTCTTCCAAATGTAGCCCTGCTTACAAATTTCTCACTTGAGAGCATTTGCAGTGCTTTGAAAACATGAGGGATGCTAAATGTCAGAATTTTACTGGAACCTTTTCTCGATACAATATTTTGTAAGGTTTGAATATTTTTCCTCACAGAACAAGATCTATGATGTTTCTATATAAATTGGATAAATTGTCCAAGAATTTAAATACAAACATCTGGTGCCATCATCATGTCTGAATCAAGACAAATAACTGTCTCAAAAAAGGGCGTTCCAATTATTGCAATAATTGCCTTAGCTGTAATTTTTGCAACAGGCTTATTTGTAGTTGGATTTGACCAGGGACATATTTTTAGCCTCGTTTATGGTGAACAAGCCTTTACAGACTTGTACATTCATGAACTAACTCATGATATGAGGCATGCAGCAGGATTCCCCTGTCATTAGGAGTTTATATCATGAACACATCTCTTTTTCTGATTATTGTTCTAGTTTCAGGTGCGTTTGCAGGATTGATTCATGGTGTGACAAATCTTGCAATTGTTGAACCATATCTTGATCAGGCAATTGGGATGGAAAATCAAAACATGTTTGCTTCAGGTGAGGTCGATGATACTTTAGAGTTTTGGGTTGAGTATGAAGGGTATAGAACATGGCAAAAAAGCGGTCAGGTTCTTGCAGGTGTAATTTTGGGTGTTTCTATTGGATCATTATTTGGAATTGTATTTGCAATGTCCAGAAGTTCCTTACCTGGTAGAAATAATGTGAAAAAAGCCCTAATTTTGGCAGGAATAATGTGGGTTACTTTATATTTTATTCCTTTTTTAAAATATCCTGCAAATCCACCAACAGTTGGTGATGCAGAGTCTGTTGTATTAAGAGCAATACTATATAGTTCATTTATTGCAATTTCTGGAATTGCCGCTGTAGGATTTTACAAGGTATCTAAAAAATTTCAAAACAAAAAGAAGATACTTGGATTGATTGGCTATGTTGCTTTTATTTCTCTAGTTTTTGTTATAATGCCAGAAAATCCTGATAAAGTAACTGCCCCTCTAAATTTAGTTGAGGGTTTCAGAGCAACCTCTGTTTTAGCTGTTTCTTCATTTTGGATTGCAATTGCAATTACTCTTGGAATTCTTTGGAATCACTTTAAACCTGAAAGAGAAATTGCTACATCAAATTAATATTCTGAGTATATAGAATGAGAATGATACAATATTGTTTAAATAACTCTCATTTATCACTAGGGTAGTATGACAAAACGATTTACATTGCCTCAATTAAAAAAATACGACATTACTCAAAAAGTAATTGAAGCACTAGCTGATGCAGAGTCTAGATCAATACTATTTTCAATTATTAAATCAGGTAAAACTGCATCAGAATTATCTGAAAAATTAAAGATTCCATTAAGTTCTGTTTACAAAAAATTAGGAGATCTTGAGGAATTAACATTGATCGAAGTAGAAAAATGGCTTCTATCTGACAAAGGAAGAAAATTCAAAGTTTATAGAAGCAGGATCTCCAAAGCAGATATCAGTATTAAAAAGCCTGATCCCGTACTAACTTTAGTTCCAAATTAGATGTTTTATGACAAAATCAAATATTATTCAGTTAAGTAAATTTGATATTACTCAAAAAATTATAGAGGCTCTTAGTAATGTTTGTACTCGTGCAGTTTTATTTTCAATCAAAGAAACTTCAAAAGATGCAAATCAAATTGCCGAAGAACTGAATCTGTCTCTTTCAACAGTTTACAAAACTTTGTCAAACCTTGAAGAACTTGCTTTAGTAGAAGTTGATCAATTTATTATTTCCAATGAAGGGAAAAAAATCAAGCAATATAGAAGTAGAATAGGAAAAGTTGAGATTACTATGACAAATTTAGAGCCTAGTTTGAATCTATATCCAAATACAAGTTACAAATCTAGACCAAATTAATCACTAATTGCCATACTTTTTGATCTCTTACTTCTTTCATTAAATTAAAATCATATATGAGTTGTCAATATTGATATGTTCATAATTTTTCCTACTTTGTAATACGAGGAAAAAAGATGTGAGTTAATTGTGGCATAGAAGATAATTTCAAATAATTTAATTTTTGAGTTTTTTCATATCATTCTAGATATCTAGAATGAGAACATAGAATCAATATCTAATTTAAATAACTTAGCTAATCCTAAGTATTTCAGTAAAAATGAAACAACACAAAACTCTTGCACTGTTTGCTGTAATGGCAGCAATTAGTGTGACAATTGTTCCATTAACTATACAAAACGCAGATGGTCAAAACTTAATCCCTGACTGGATAAAAAACAATGCAAAATGGTGGTCTGAAGGAACCGTAGATGATCAAACATTTCTTAACGGAATTGAATTTCTAATTGAAAATGACATTATCAATACTTCTAAAAACGACACAATTGATGTTGACAAAATTACGATAGGATTCATCCCCGTTGAAAAAGCAGATGAGCTTACTTCAAAAGCAGAAGCATTGAAGACATTTCTTGAAAATGAGCTTGGAGTTGATGTTGAATTAATTATTCCTACAAATTATGAGACAATTATTGAAGGAATGAGGTTTGGACATATTGATGCAGCCTTTATGGATACTGGTCCTGCCTGGATTACTCACCAGAGAACAGGTGCAGAAGCTGTATTGGCAGAAGTTGTTGCAGGCAAAGTCAATTACCAAGCAACTGTGTGGGCTAGAGCTGATGATGGTTCAATTCAATCACTTGAAGATACTCTGGGAAAAAGAGTTGCATTTACCAGCATCACTGGTTCATCTGGTTTTGTTAGACCTATGGGAACATTGGTGACAAGTGGTCATGTAAACATTGAAGGTGATGATATTGTTGCATTAGAGGCAGCACTTGGAAAGAACTTTGAGAGTTATACATTTGCAGGCGGTTACAAAGCAGCATTAGAATTGCTTCTCAATGAAAATGTGGATGTTGCATTCGGTTCTGATATCGCTCCTCAAAAATATCTTGAACTTGAGGATCAGTTAAAACTACGTCCTGTAACCACGATTGGTCCAGTACCATCACATGTATTTATGGTTAGTCCAGACATGTCTGAATCCACCAAAGATGCTCTAGTTGATGCTCTAATTGAGCTAAATTATGATGAAAACAACAAGATCTTAAAGAATCTATATGGCGCAGAATCTCTTCTTCCAACTACAACTACATTACACATAGGCGACTTTGGCACGTTCATTGATGCTTTAACTGGATTAGACCAAGTAATTTTGGACAAAGCCAACAAGAGCAAATAAAAACGGTAGATCTAGAAATGGAACTACTACAGATGACCCGTCCATCTTCTTTTTCTTTAATCTCAACAAAAAAAATCATTCAGATGAATAATGTCTATACATCATATGACTCAAAAAATTATGCTCTAAAGGGAATTAGCATTTCAATTGATAGAGGAACAAATTATGCCATAGTAGGGCAATCAGGATCTGGAAAATCGACTCTTCTCAAATTGATGAATGGTATGATGATTCCTAGTAAAGGTACAATCAAGATTGATTATCAAACACCCAACATGAAGAACAAACAATTCAAATTAATGATGCACAAAATTGGTTATATCCCACAAAGTTTGGGCTTAATAAAAAATATCACGGTTCTTGAAAATATTTTGATTGGGGCATTGCCAAGATTAGGAAAAATTCAATCTTTATTGAAAATGTTTCCTGAAGAAGAAGTAATCGAAGCAAAAAAAATTCTAAAACAAGTAGGACTAGAAGGAAAAGAAAACAGAAAAGCGTACATGTTAAGTGGTGGTGAAAAAAGAAGAGTTGCAATAGCTCGTGCATTTATGCAAAAACCAACAATTTTACTTGCCGATGAAATTGTTTCTGAACTAGATCATATAACTGCTAGGGAAATAATGGCATTAATCGCGAGTGCCCAAAAAACAATGAATCTTACTGCTATAATGGTTCATCATGACATCCAACTAGCACTAGAATATGCCAACCGCGTTGCTGTAATTAAAGATGGAGAAAAAATACTTGAAATTGGTGTTGAGGGAGATAAGATAGTTGACTTTCAAACAGGGAATCTAACAACTGAAGAGATTATGGAGATGTATTCTAATGAATCCAAAAAATAACATCATAGTTGGGATCATCATTGCATTGTTGTTCGTGACATCTTACAACATTGGCGCAAATCCAATTGAATTTGTAAAAGGATTGCCAAATCTTGCAATAGTTGCAGAAGAAATGACTCAAGTTGAACCTAAACTCTTTGGAACTGCATTCTTGTCGATGTTTGAGACTATTCAGATGGCGTTTATTGGGACTATAGTTGGCGTGGCAATCTCATTACCTCTTAGCATGTTTGCAGCACGGAATTTAAACAGCAAATATGTCTATGCCCCAGTTAGGGCAATACTTGCTGCAATCAGAACATTTCCTTCTATTCTTTGGGCAATATTGTTTGTAATCATGGTTGGATTGGGACCATTTGCAGGAGTGTTAGCAATTATTATGTATACAATAGGCTTTGTTGCGAAATTACAATATGAAGTAATTGAAACAATTGATTCAGATCCTATGGATGCAGTAAGCTCTATCGGTGTTTCAAAATGGCAGTTAATTCGATATGTTGTATTGCCTGAATCTGCTCCACATCTTTTAAGTCAGATGTTGTACATGTTTGATTATAACGTCCGTCAAACAAGCATCTTGGGTCTTGTTGGTGCCGGAGGAATTGGCTTTTATATTATTAATTACATCAAATTTTTTGAGTATGGCAAAGCTGCAGTATTTATGCTTGTAGTACTAGTTACTGTCTTGATTATTGATTGGGCAAGTGTAAAAATTAGAGACAAGTATATCATTAAATCACAACATGGAATGAAAATTTCAGTAAAATAGATTTAATTATTTTCCACTCCCAAAAAACTGGAAGATTTGTCTTCTTTGATATATTGCAACTAAAACTAGGATGGTTAAGCCTGCCAAAAGACTAATCTCCTCAGAAAAATATCTTGCAGACATTTCCCATATGCCTCTCCAAAATAGTACAATTCCTACTCCTGTTATCAAATACAGTAATGTTCTTTTTGTCAAAATTGTTTGTTTCAAGTTAAATGATCTTGCAAACAAATTCTTGTATTAAATTATTTTCAAGTATTATTCATTCCAAACAGCCTGTTGTTTTAACCATTTTATCAAATCACGGTAAAGCTGGCTTTTTTGAACATTTAAAATATTTATCTCAAGGTTTGTAGATGATTTTGCAGTCTTTGTGTAACTTTCATATTTTGCAAAGATTATCTTGTCAAGATATGTCTCTCCCTGAATCTCTTTTTTTGCAAGCTCTTCTGAATCAGTCATTGCAAAACTAGCAAAAAGTACTCCATCTACCCAATATGCATTACCTGACTCTAGAGTTGACATCATGTTTAGTAAGTCATCCAAAGTCATCTTTATAATGTCTCGAACATAGATGGTTTTGTATGGTTGATGTATAAAATCAGTCAATGCATACCCCTTTCTATCTGGGTTAATCAATTTTTGTACCTTTTTGTGATGCTAGATGAAATTGATAAAAAAATCTTCTAATAGATGTCTGTCTACTTTGATTTTATGCAATATTTGCTCTTGTTTGTATTAATACTACTTCCAACATCTGCATTTGCTGAATCTCTAGAAAATATTAAAATTGAAAATCCCTCTGAGTATGTCCTTTCTGTTGATGATCATATCTATTCTATTCAATATCAAGTTGATGCACACGTTCTTGCAATGACGATTGATCCTGAATTAACATCTTTATTAATAGGACTCGAGGATTCAAAAAACTCCATCTTTGAAATTAATTTAGAACACGAGATTATCAATGCAGAAAATAATGAATTTGTGGTTCTAGTAAATGGCTATGATGTAGATTATGATATTATAGCTGACTCTGATAGTTTTACACTCTCATTTTATATTCCAGAGTTTACCGAAGAAGTTGAGATTGTTGGAACACATGTAATTCCAGAGTTTCCTATTGGGACAATTATGGTGTTTATGTTGTTGGTTTCAGCTGTAACAATATTTTCTAGAGTAAAGACTGATTTTAGGTTGTAACCTTGTCTAATTGATTTTGTGTATTGGCCAATTTTACCTCACGTGCTATTCTTTTTCCCATACTCATCTGTTCGTCAAATAGTAGTGAATAGTATGGGGAGCCATCCATGTATATGTTAGTTCCTGCCACGATTCTTGCAGAAAACTCAAAGGAGGTAAATTTTGCATTCTCATCATATACACCTTCAATACAAAAGGGACCGTTCATTCCAGGTGAAACTAATCTTTTTGCTGCATTAACAAAATTATCTCCCATGGCATACACCTCATCAAGAAGGGATTCTCTTAGTACAAGAGGACTATTTCCAATTACGTTAAATGATGGCACCTTGTTGCTTTTGAGTTGTTGTTCTGATGGAATTCTTGCAAGTCCTTCTATGTCTGATTCATGTCTCTGATCAACTCCAAAAAACTCTAGTTCTTCTTTTAGTGGCGAATAAAAAAACTGCAAATATGCCAGGACGCCAGCAGCATACTCTTGTATGTACAACGTTTCATCTTTTGAAATAATTCCTTCTAATATTAGCTGATTTCTTTTTGTATTGTAATCTGTTTCATTTGCAGCCATAAAGTAACCCTTGCCGCCTGCTGCTCCTTGTCTTTTCACAATAACTAGCTTGTTGATATCTTTTGGATTTGGTACTGGTTTTGGAATAGGAAGATTTGCTTCTCTCATGAGCTTTTCTTTCATTTCTCTATCTGATTCCCATCTTAGAATCCATTTATTTCCAAAAATTGGGGTCTTTATTGATTCGATTTGTTCTGATGTCATTTGTGCAATCAATGTTCCATGAGGAATTATTATGGCATTATTTTGTTCAAGTATTGATTGACATCTTTGATCTAAAACTTCTGAAAAAGAGTCTACAAGAATTAATTCATCGATAAATGAAAATCTTCGATATAGTTTTTCACGTTTTCTTTCACAAACTAAAATTGTTTTTAACCCTTCATCTTTTGCACCTTTAAGAACTTGAAGTGCGCAATGAGAACCAAGAGTAGCAATCGATACCATGTAATATCTTATCTATTACTTTACACTTTATGAACTATGTGTGGATGATACATACTCAAAGACTTCATCAATCAATTCAGCGCTAAGCTCAGGTTTGATATTTTCTGGAATTATCTTTAAAATAAAATCATACATTGTAATGTTTTTAGGCAATTCATCTCTTTCTTGATAAAGTGAAAATACGGCAATCCCATTTGATATGATGGCAATTATTTTTTCTTTATCAGATAATACCATGTAACATCATGGGACTTGTAGTAATTTGAATGTAAAAATTTTAATGTAATAAAATATATTGTTGATCGGTTTTTAATTGAATTTCTTGTGAGACCTCAAATGAATCTATTTGTGGGTCTAGGTCAATAGAATGCCCTTTCACTTCTGGGGTGGATGTCTGTGATGCATGATACCCTACATAAACCGCTGTAATTATTATGAAGGCAATTACTATTCCCATTAGTATGTCCAACTTGTTTTGATGTGGAATTGTCTCAGATGATAAATGTTACTTTTGCAAAAATTTCGACTGATTTTTTATCAAAATTAAAGAATAGGTTCACATTTTTGTATAAAAATTAATTACACCAGTGAATACGCAATTTAGTAAATTATGATAGAAACAGAACTTGGAACTTTACGTAGATCTCACTATTCCGATGAACTTGATGCGTCTATGAATGGTTCTTCGGTAACTGTAATGGGATGGATTTTAACAATAAGGGGACATGGTAACATTTCCTTTGTTACAATTAAGGACAAAAATGGTGAAATTCCAATTGTAGCTAAAAAAGGTGATTGCTCTGATGAGCTAAGAGAAAAATTATCTTCTCTTAAGGCCCATTCCTCTATTGCTGTCTCGGGTAAACTAAAAGCATCAGAAAAGGCGCCCTCAGGATATGAAATTATTCCAGATGAACTTAGAGTATTTTCTGAAGTAGAAAAAGTTCCTCCATTTGAACCTGTTGCAAAAACTGTAAAAAATATAGACACCAGATTAGAGGTTAGACCAATTGATTTACGACGTAAAGTCTTACAACACATCTTTAATGTCAGAAATAATGTCCTAAAATCAATTAGAGATTATTTTTATGAACAAAGATTTACAGAGATAAACACTCCGAAGATGATTGCAACTGCAACAGAAGGAGGGGCTGCCCTATTTCCAATCTTTTATTATAACAAAGAAGCATTCTTGGCACAGAGCCCACAATTGTACAAAGAACAATTGACTATGAGTTTTGAGAAAGTCTTTGAGATTGCTCCAATTTTCAGAGCAGAACCCTCAAGAACAAATCGTCATCTTGCTGAAGCAATTTCTATTGATCTAGAAGAAGCATTTGTAGATTATAATGATATCATGAATAGAATTGAAGATATAATCAAAATTTCAATTCGTGCCGTAAAAGAATATACAAAAAATAATTCCGATGCTGAACTTATAATCCCTGACATTCCTGAAAAAATTCCAAGATATTCTTATGATGAATTGGTAAATAAAATGCAAAAAGCAGGCGCAAAGACAGAATGGGGAGATGATCTTTATCCCTCAAATCTTAAAAAAATTGATCTTGAGGGATTTTATTTCATTAAAGATTGGCCTTTAGGACCAAAGCCATTTTATGTTAAAGATAGTAAAACAAATCCAAAAATTTCTGAATCATTTGACTTGATGTTTGGGGATTTGGAATTATCTTCAGGAAGTACAAGAATAGAAAAACGTAATGAATTAGAAGATAGAATGAAAAATAAGGGAATGAATACTGATGCATTTGAATATCATCTTGGAGCATTTGATTTTGGGGTTCCACCACACGCAGGTTGTGGGATTGGCCTTGAGAGATTAATGATGGCACTTACAGGGACAGAAAATATCAGAGATGTGACCTTTTATCCAAGAGACGTTGATAGGTTAACTCCATAGGTGATTTTGGTGGTAAATGAACAAGAGATAGAGATTGTTGCAAAATTAATGAAAATCGAGATTGATGATCACAAAGAATACATAGATAAAGTTCATGCAATGATTGATTATTTTGATATTTTAGATAATGCAGGAGTTCAAGACGAAGAAATTTCAATGAAGGACATTCCTTTGAGCAATCTAAGAGAAGACAAGCATATTCCATATGAAGACAAACTAATTGAGAGATTAAACAACTACAAGGGAACTTATGTTAGAGCTCCAAAGATGATATAATTGAGTCTCAGAATCTCTGCCTTAGAATATGTGCAAGAAGTACAAAATGGAAACATTTCAGCTGAAGACTATGTTTCAAAGACAATAGAGCAAATCAATAATGTTGATGAAAATTTACATGCATTTTTGCAAATAAATTCTGAGGCAATAGATAATGCAAGACAAATTGACAAGAAAATAAAATCAGGCAAAAATGTTGGGGCTTGTTTTGGAATGCCTATATCTATCAAAGACAACATTTGCATCAAGGATTCAAAAACTACATGTGCATCAAATATGTTAGAAAATTTTATTGCACCATATGATGCTACGGTGATCTCAAAACTAAAACAGCAAGATGCAATTTTTGTTGGCAAGACAAACCTTGATGAGTTTGCTATGGGTCTTACTACAGAATTTAGCGCATTCGGTCCTAGTCGAAATCCTTGGAATTTGGATTATGTTCCAGGTGGTTCATCTGGCGGAAGCGCAGTATCAGTTAGTGCTTTTGAATGTTTGGCGTCACTTGGCTCTGACACTGGTGGCTCTGTGAGAAATCCTGCAAGCTTTTGTGGTGTAGTTGGATTCAAGCCAACATATGGACTGATAAGCAGATTTGGATTGATTTCATATGCTAACAGTATTGAACAGATTGGTCCAATTGCAAGAACTGTAAAAGACACTGCTTTTATCTTAAACATGATTGCTGGGCTTGATCCTAATGATAATACCACAATTGATAATTCAAACCAAGACTATCTTTTAGGCATAGATTCAGGCATAGAAGGCAAGAAAATAGGTATCATAAAAGAGATGATAGGAGAAGGAATTGATTCTGCGGTAATGTCTGCCACTAAAAACGCAATCTCAAAATTTCAAGGATTGGGTGCTGTTTGCGAGGAGGTTTCACTTGATATGGTAAAGTATTCTGTTGCTGCATACTATACAATTACCGCAACAGAGGCTGGAAGCAATCTTGCAAGATATGACAATCTGAGATATGGTTATGATTTTCCAGTTGAGGGTTATGAGTTTAATTCATACATTTCAAAAGCAAGAAGAAAATTTGGTCCTGAAGTTACAAGAAGAATGATCCTTGGGGGTTTTGTCCCCTCATCAGGGCATGCAGGAAAATATTTTCTCAAAGCACTCAAAGTAAAACAAAAACTCACTCAAGAAATTGATCAGTTATTTAAAAAATACGATTTTTTGATTGCCCCCACAGTTCCAGTTTTACCTTTTAAGATTGGAGAAAAAATAGATGATCCAGTTGCATTGTTTTTAGTTGATATTAACACAGTAACTGCAAATCTTACAGGCAAACCCGCAATCTCTGTTCCCTTTGAGATATCAAACGGATTACCAATCGGAATTCAAATTTTTGCAAATTCAAACGATGACAAATCATTACTTCAAGCAGCACGGGCACTTGAAAGTACTGTGAAATTACCTGAGGTTCCAATTTGACTAAAATAGGCCTTGAGATTCATTGCCAGCTTACAAATCTTGAGAGCAAATTATTTTGCCCGTGCAAGGCAAACTATAGAGAATATGAACCAAACACTAACATTTGTCCTATTTGTATAGGGTTGCCTGGAAGTTTGCCAAGATTAAATCAAAAAGCAATTGAAAAGGCATCCATGATTGCAATGGCTCTGAACTGTAGCACTCCAGAAAAAATTGCATTCTTTAGAAAAAATTATTTTTATCCGGATTTACCAAAAAACTTTCAGATCACACAACTAAATATCTATGGCGACACTAGTATCGGAGGTCTTGGATACACTATGGTCGGAGAGAAGAAAATCAGAATTACACGTGTGCAGTTAGAAGAAGATCCTGGCAGGCTGATTTATGAAGGAAGTTCATCTAAAAACCAAACCACCTTGGTCGATTACAATCGTGCAGGTACTCCACTAGTAGAGATTGTTACCGAGCCTGATTTTGAGAATCCAAAACAAGTAAGAGAATTTCTAAATATATTGTCGGATTTACTACAGAATCTTGGTGTGTCTGATCCTAGTTTGGAGGGAGCGATGAGGGCAGATGCTAATGTCTCAATTGAGGGAGGAAATAAAGTTGAAATCAAAAACATTGGCTCTTTTCATGATTTAGAAAAGGCTATCCACTTTGAAATTACAAGACAAGAGAGTCTCTACTCCAGAAACATTCCAATTGTACAAGAAACCAGACATTGGGATGATAGAAGAAAAATTACAATCTCTGCAAGATCAAAAGAAGAAGAATTAGACTATAGGTATTTTCTTGAAGGAGATATTCCTTGGATTCGGATTGACAAAGATACACAAGAAAGATTGCAAAAAGAAATGCCTGAAAGTATCAGCTCTAAAAAAGATCGATATGTCTCAAAATATGGAATTCCAGCACAGGTTGCAGATGTTTTATCTTCAGACAAATTCTATTCTGACTTGTTTGAGCAATCACATAATGAAAAAAATGCAAAAGAAATTGCAAATATTATTACCACGGATTTAATGGGGCTAGTGGATACACGAGAAAAAAGAGAACAATCAAAATTCACATCCAAGCATCTAGAAGAATTAGCAGATGCAATACAATCAGGAAAAATCACAAGAAATTCAGCAAAGAATGCATTATATGAAATTGTAAAAACAGGTAAAGATCTTACTCAAATTATTGCTGAACTTGATCTTGGAAATGTCTCAGATGAATCAGAGATTGAAAAAATTATCAATGAGGTAATATCTCAAGAACCACAAGCAGTAGAGCAGGCAAAAAAAAATCCACAAACAATAAATTATTTGGTTGGAAAAGTCATGCAAAAAACAAAAGGCAAGGCAGATCCAAAACTCACTTTGGATTTACTTAAAAATAAAATCAAGTAATGATGAACGAACTTTCTTTAGAAAACATAGAATTTATTAAAATTTTGGCAACCTCTGACGCTACAATTCTACAAA
>JAOTTW010000104.1 GCA_029864235.1 Candidatus Nitrosopumilus sp. | reverse complement strand
ATCACTATCGCACCATACTACAATTATTATTGGTAGTTTTAGTCTTACCGCAGTTTCTAGTTCTTGTACATTCATCAAAAATCCCGCATCTCCACACATTGCAACTACATTTCTTTGTGGATAAACTAGTTTTGCTGCCATTGCCCCAGGAACTGCAAACCCCATGGAACAAAATCCATTTGGAATAAGGCATGTGTTTGGCTCAAAAGTCTTGTATATTTTTGAAATCCACATTTTATGTGCCCCAACATCTGACAATACAATGTCTTTTTCATCTAGTGCACGTCTAACATCAATAATTAATTTTTCAGGTTGTATCGGATATGAGATATCATCTTTGAAGGACTCTGTTCTAATTTCAACTTCTTGTAGGATTTTTCTAAATGTTTCAGGAATTTCTTTTCTTGGAAGTTCTATTGAATTTGGATTTTTGTTTTTTTGTTTCTCAATTTCGTCTAAGATAGAATCCACGGCATATTCTATATCAGATACAATCTCAACTTCGGGTCTGTAAAATGTATAAACTTCAGAAGGAGTAAAATCAATATGAATTATTGTTTTGTCCAAATTTGAGTTCCAATTTATCGGACTATACTCTACAAGATCTAAACCTATGGCAATTACAACATCGGCTTCCTTCATTGCAAGTAATGCATGATCGGCCTCTTTGATTCCAATGGTTCTAAGATGCCTCTCTTGATCATCTCTTATCACACCTTTTCCCATGAAGGTATTTACAGAACAAATACCAGTTTTTTCAGCAAATCTACGAATTGATGTGCTAGCATCCTCTCTAATACACCCATTTCCAATAAAAATCAAGGGTCTTTTTGCTTGCAAAATTATAGAAGCTGCTTGTTTGATTAATGTGTCATTTGCCTTTGGTAGATAGATTTTTTGTGGGATTATTGGCGGGATGTCTGATTTTCTTTTTGCAATGTCTTGAGGTAATTCTATATGAGTGGCTCCTGGTTTTTCAGATAAGGCGATTTTAAAAGCCCGTCTTACAATTTCAGGAATATTTTTGGCATTTCTAATTGACCAATTCCATTTTGTTATTGGTTTAAACATTGTAATTACATCCATATTTTGATGAGATTCTTTGTGTAGTAAATGAGAGTCTTTTTGACCAGTAATTGCTAGCAGTCTTGATCTGTCCATGTTTGCATTTGCCACACCTGTGGTCAAGTTTGTAGCACCAGGTCCTAGCGTTGCTAAACAAACACCCACCTTTCCTGTTAGTCTTCCATATACATCTGCCATAAACGCAGCTCCTTGCTCGTGTCTAGTTAAAATGAATTTGATTTTTGAATCCAAAAGAGATATCATAAGATCAGCATTTTCTTCACCAGGAATACCAAAAATGTATTCTACCTCTTCATTCTCTAGACATTTTACCAGCAGATCAGATGCCTTGATTTTACGATTATTTTTTATTGTTTTTGCAGACAAGCGATTCAGAGTAACAAAAGGAGGGGTAAGATATTATCCTTTAAAGTATGCTAAAATAGATAAAATTACTGCAAATGCAGTAACACAAAATCCTATAGGGCTTAACAACAAGATGTGCTCCCAAAATTCGGTATTTGTAATCCCTCAGTTTAAATTATTTGATATTTTCATGATATTTTTCAAGTTTGGTTATTTTTTAAATAAAATTATATGTGGAATATGACTAGATGTACATTACTAGAGATGCGCAATGATGTTGGGCGTTATGAAATTCTCCAAAAATTTTACCAAAATTACCAGAGTAGACAGAGTTTTGAGTTTCAAATGAAAGTATGTTCAGATGTAAATAGTATATAAATAGACTAAAGAATTATTACAAATGCTATTTCACATTTCTTGGTTTAATGTAGGCAAGATAGATTGAACAGACATCAAGTAATTATCAGAACCATTTCTAGAGAGGACATACCAAGTATTGTAAAACTACAAAAGGCATCATTTCCCAAGATGGCAGCCGAAGGAGTTTATTGGAAACCATATCAACTAGAATCTCATATGAGGGTATTCCCAGAAGGTCAGTTTTGTGCAGAATATAAAGGTCAAATTATCGGTTCTTGTAGCAGTTTAATCATAAAGATGGAACCAGAATATAAAGAACACACCTGGGGAGAGGCATGTGGGACTAGTCTGTTTAATAATCACAACCCCAATGGAGATACACTTTATGGAGCAGATGTCTCCACACATCCTGACTTTCGAAGACTGGGGGTTGCAACAAAACTATACAATGCTAGACGTGATCTTGCAATCAAATTGAATTTACGCCGAATAATTGCAGGTGGCAGATTAATCAATTATTGCAATTATGCAGATAAAATAACTCCTGAGGAATATGTAAGAAAGGTAAAAAGAAATGAGATTAAAGAGCCTGTCTTGTGTTTTCAGTTACGAAATGGATTTAGGTTTATCAAGATTCTTCCAAACTATATGAAAGATCCACGCTCGTTAAACTATGCAACTTTTATTGAGTGGAAAAATCCCAGTTTTATAGAATAATGATAATTGACTGCCATGTACATGTAAATCAATACGAACTCACACGAAATGTTCCACTATTAGAGGACAGATTGAAGATGCTCCAAACTGAAATGATTAGTAACAACATTGACTATTCTATAATTTTGTCATCCTACAAGGTAAACGCTGAGCGTCCTTCAACAAAGCAAATAATTGATAAAATTAAAAAGTATGACAATCTAGGGGTCGTTGCCGGATTTACCATAGATAATCATACTGATGAGGACCTTAAAGCATATAGACAATTTATTAGAGATGGACAAATCAAGGGCCTGAAAATTTATTCAGGATATGAGCACTATTATCCCTACGATCAAAGGTATCAAAAAGTCTATGATACTTGCATAGAATTTGGAATTCCGGCAATGTTTCATACTGGAGACACATATTCTGAGAGAGGTAAACTGCGATATGCCAGACCCCTCAATCTTGATGAAGTTGCAGTTGATAATCCAGAACTAAAGATGGTTCTATGCCATCTTGGAAATCCATGGATACAAGATGCCCAAGAAGTAATCTACAAGAACAAAAATGTGTATGCAGATGTTTCAGGGCTTGTAGTTGGATCTTTTGATCATTTCTTTGAAAAGATGATCAAAGATAAAGTAGCTGAGCTGATAAACTATGCAGGAGAACCAAGATATTTACTATATGGAACAGACTGGCCAATTAGTACTATGGATTCATATCTCAACTTTGTAGCTAAACTTAGAATCAAAAGAGAGTATCGTGATAGATTCATGTACAAAAATGCAAAAGAGTTGTTTAAAATTTCCTAAGTTTTCTGCATACTAGTTCATGATTTTGATTTTTGCATAATTTGAATTTCTTTCCAACATATTCACAAGAATTT
>JAOTTW010000041.1 GCA_029864235.1 Candidatus Nitrosopumilus sp. | reverse complement strand
GTAATGCATCCAAGAGATATCGATATAGTAAATATCAATCCGCAATCATGGAAGCTAGAGTCTGTAAACATTAGATTCACACAACAAGACATTACACCAAAACAAATGATCTATCTAGAAAATGTTGCAAACAATCCTGTGTTTAACTCGATGCACTATGGATATTCGGCAATGCAAAGTATGATTGGCGCATCACGTTCATTACGACAATTAATAGAGGTAGACTTTCCAACTATAACAAAACACATCTGGGCAGGACTGGGATTTTTGTTTTTCAAACCAGAAGGAACTACACAAGCTGAAAAGGATGGAGAGTTAAACACACTACTCTCACAGTTTCGAGCAGGTCGTCTTAATGGCGCAATGATAAATCCCGAAGACGTCAAAGTAGAGTTTTTAGATTTAGATCCTAAAATATCTGAACTAGTTACACTGGGTGATTTTCTAATCAGATACAACACTGCACAGATTGGCATTCCTCAGGGATTGTTCTCACAAGAAAAAGACAGTAATCGTGCAACCCTTATTGGCAAACTGCGATTTTTCATGACCAGTGTAGTCAAAGCATATCAGGACTGGGTTACTCGAAGTATTGCAAAACAGTGGTACATGCCTAATTTCAAGGCCATTTACGGCGCAGATTCAAAAGTTCTAAAGAAATTCAAGATTGAATGTGTCTTTGAGGAATTAAAACTAGAGAATTTCATGGATACAGTTGATGCCGTATCAAAACTAAATCAGATGATTCCGTTAACTGCAGAGGCAATAGGTGAGTTGACAGATATTGACGAGTTTGAAGACAAGATAGATCCTGACGTGGAGAGACCTGTGCAACAACCAGGACTGAAAATGAAGGATTCACAAGGTAAAGAGTTTAGTTTAGAGAATTAATTTCATAATCTTAGATAAGATTAACCTCTTCAGGATCCCATTTTTTGCATGAACATCTTTCATCATTAGGTAATACCTTTGTACATCTTGGTTTTGGAATGTTTTCTTGTAGAAATTCCAAGTGGTATTCAGCAAAATGTTTGCATTTTCTACATCTTTTGAAAGGTTTTACTTCAGACATTCTTAATGCTACCATGACAAGGCCGTGTTAAAATATTCTGTCATTTCTTACAGCCAGGCCTTTTCATAATATTATACAAGATTTCTAAACACTTCTCATTAGATTATTTACGATAATCCCTACAAATGCAATACTTTGCATCCTTTCAACCCTTTGAAGTATTCTCAGAATTCAATGGCGTTCCAGGCAATTACATCAAATCCTTTCTAATATCTGATAAAGTAAACCTGAACAAATGGCAGGCAACACATGCCTCAAACCTATCTAATCTAGACTCATTTTTGGGCAGGCCAGGCATACATTATATCAATTCAGAGGCTGGAAAGAGAGAAACAATAATGACTGTATTATTTCAAAATCTTGTAAGTTTACATTCTTGTCCCTGTGCTCTACATTCAGAACAGTATATCAGAGGAACTCTGTCATCTTTGATAGTTTTAAAATGCAGATGTGATTCCATCAAATGACCGCATTCAGTATTTTTACATTTTGCATCTTTATTTTCATAAAGTATCTTTATTGCAGATTCTTCCATAATTTTTTTAATTTTTACTTGGTTAAATCATTATCTGATTAGATACTAGAGATGATGAAAAAAATACTGTTTCCGTTTTTGTCTTTTTTGGAAAATTTCTATCAATCTACTGAATTGACTTTCATATTTTCTGAAAGTTGATATGATCGGTAAATTTGACTGATATGATATTTGCATACGAACTAGATTTAGAGTGAATCCTACAATAACAAGGTCCTTGCATCAAACACTCATTATTGAGTCAAATTAACAAAAATCTACACTTTCTATTACTTTTAGTGTATTCAATATGAAAAGTTAATTTTTTGCAACCTCTGGATTTTTATCTGAATTTGAATTATAACTGTAGAAAAATGAGTAAACAGATCTACAAACAAAAAATAGACCCTGAATCATTTGATCGGGAAACAATTCTTTTAGGAGTTAGAGAAACACTCCTAGACTAGTTTTTTTATAATTGATTTCACTCTACACTTATTACATACTACGAAGGGTTTCATCATTTAGAACAATTGCGACCCATGTAAAGTATTTTTATTATAAACCTCTCATGAAACTATGACTAATCTGCAAAATAATTTGAAACCATTCATCTAATTTTTAATCATTCATAATCAATATCTATGAATTGAACTCACACTCAATTCTTCTATCTTGTCATTTTCACTCTTGCTTTTATGAGTATTATTTTCCACCTTGAGATGAGATGTAGTGCAGTGTTATGGTTGAGCGAATTTTCGGAACCTTTCTAATTTTATTTGTGATCACTTCATCCAAAGACTCTTTGGAATGAGATTCCACCTTACAAAATACGTCATAAATCCCATAAGTTCCCCTGACCTCCTTGGTCTCAGGAAACTTCATTATTTCATTAATTATGCTTTCCTCAGCTCCAAGATCACATTGAATAAGGATGTATGCGATCTCCATGCTTAAATTCTGGGATTTCCTCTTCTATTTTTTGTTCCTTCATGACAGCCACATTTACAAAATGGTTCCTCACATTTTCTTACATATTTCTTTATCATGAAACATATTTCAGTTTCATGCTATTTCAAACCCCTCTATTTTTTAGTAAAAATTTGTTTAATTTTAAGATTAAATGATGAATAATTTTTAGATATTTTTAAAAATTTATTAAATTTCCAAATTGTTTAAGTATGCCAATTTTTCTTAAATGTCATGTGTGAAATACTCGATGAAATTCATCAAGCACAACTTGCAGCTGTAATTACTAGAATAAGAAAACAAAAAACAGAAAAATACTCAAGTATTACCATATGTTAAGATTTAACCTTATTGAGGATGTTTAAGTGCATTACTCAAACTTATACCTAATACTTCATATATGCAATCTTTCCAAATTAAAAAGGTGCTAAAAACTTCATTACTTATTTTAATTGCCATTTCTACCATCCCATTGTTTGCTTTTGCAGAATCTTCTATTGAGTTATCATCAGATCAAAATAATGTCGGTTCTTTGGACAGTGTTTTAGTTTATGGCAAAGTTACAGGAGTAAAGCCCTACTCAACAGTGAACCTATCTGTTATTGCTCCTGATGGTGAAACTGTTTTTTCTCCAAATGTTACTTTTGATAATGAAGGAAATTTCAAACGGTTAATTCATCCCCCTCTTCCTAGTTTCAAACCCGGTACGTACACAGTAATTGCAAGTCATGAAGATATTCCATATACTGCACAAATGCAATTTACCGTTTCTGGCAAGGATCTTACTCGAGGAATCATCGCCGAATCTACATCAACGTCACAAATGAAAGACAAAACTGATTTAGATATGTATATTATTGCAGATGCAAAAATTGGTGAAACTATAATTGATATACGTGGTAAAACCATCTGGGTTGACAGAGATGTCTCACTTGCTGTATCTTCACCAAATGGAAATCTAATCACTGTGGCACAAATCACTCCAACATCTAATGGTGATTTTTCAACTAAAATCAATATTGGCGGTACAATGTGGAAAGAAGACGGTACGTACACCGTAACTGCTTTTCAAGGTGATGCATCTGAACTAAAAGACTCTGTTAAAGTTGAAATTGCCAAAGGTGTAGTTGTTCCTGAATTTGGAACAATTGCAATGATGGTACTAGCTGTTGCAATCATAAGTATCATAGTAGTAACTACGAAATCTAGAGTAATTCCAAAGTTCTAAAATTTATTTCAGAATTATTCCTATATCCATCAAATTTGTATGTGTAGATCCTGTTTTGATATTACTTTTCATTTTTTGAAAAAATCTGCCAGAATCACTATTCCTTAAAAACCCATTAATAATATCTGCATCTATCTTAAAATTCTCTGTAATTGCTCCGGCAAAAAATGTGTTACCATCAATCCCGTCTGTTCCCATTGATGCAATAATCATCCTATCGTTTTTTTGGGTATTTTTTAAGATTCTTAAAACCATTTCATGATTTCTTCCTCCTGAGCCTTTTCCTAAAACTTCTACAGTTGTCTCTCCTCCAAAAATCAAACAGCTTTTTTGTTCATTTGGAATATTTTTGATTATTTTTTTCACGGCATCTTTATTGTTGCCAAACACCTGAATTGTATCTGAAGTATATCCAAGCTCATTTGCTTTTCTTTCCATTGCTTTCAGGCAATTCATGTTATTTGCAATAATGTAATTTGAAATTTTTGGTTTTTTTGGAGTCTCTGAAACCTCTCCATTTCTTCCTTGATTTATTCGATTTAAAACTTCAAGAGGAATTTTCTTTTTTAAATTATATTTCTGAATAATTTTTTCAGCATCTTCAAACGTAGTATCATCCATGTATGTTGTACCTGATGCGATTACTGAAAGATCGTCTCCTTCAACATCCGACATTACAAGTGCAATTCCTTGACATTTGAGATTTTCTACCAGTTTTCCCCCTTTGATTTTTGAGAGATGTTTTCTAATACAATTGAATTCTTGAATGGTGGCGCCTGATTTTAAAAGTAAATTTGTAACATGTATTTTGTCATCAAGTGTAATGTTGTCTGGGATTGCCATTAATGCAGAGCCTCCTCCTGATACAAGGAAAATGACAAATTCGGTATCTTTTCTATTTTCAACAAATTTCAAAACCTCTTTTGCAGCCTTTACACTATTCTTGTTGGGCTTGGGGTGACCTGAGTTAAAAATTCGGAATTTTTTACTCTTGATTTTTGATTTTGAGCCCTTTGGAATAACAATAATCCCACTTTTAATTGGAATTATCCTGTTGATTGCTCTAGTCATTACATCTCCTGCTTTTCCAAACGCAATGGTATGAATGTTTGAAAATTCATTTAATTTTATTATTTTTCCGTCTATCTTGATTTGCTCAGGTGTGATAAATTTAGGAATTATATCTTCTGGGTCTGCGGCCTTTAATCCCTCTTCTAAAATCGCTAAACAATCTTTTTTCTTATCGGTTGTTGCAATTTCATCATAGTTCTGAATTAACATACTGAATCTCTGCTGCAACATATAATAATAATCAATGATACCTGTGATTCATGCACACAGTACGCATTCCAAAAGTAATCAATTTTGGAGAAAATGCACTTGGTGAAACAGAGTATCCAAAAAATGCCCTAATTGTTACAACCGTTCCTCCTACACTTTCTGACAAATGGATTAGCAAAATGGGAATTAAGGATTACATGTTGTATGATCAAGTAAAACCTGAACCATCAATTGACGATGTCAATACTGTGATTTCGCAATTCAAAGACAAGAATCCTTCAGTTCTAATTGGACTTGGTGGTGGAAGCTCAATGGATGTAGTAAAATATGCTGCACCTGAGATGAAAAAAGAAAAGATCTTGATTCCAACAACCTTTGGTACTGGAGCTGAAATGACAACATATTGTGTTTTGAAATTTGATGGAAAAAAGAAACTGCTGAGAGAAGACAGATTCCTAGCTGACATGGCTGTAGTTGATTCATATTTTATGGATGGTACTCCAGAACAAGTCATCAATAATTCTGTCTGTGATGCATGTGCTCAAGCTACTGAAGGCTATGATAGCAAATTAGGTAATGACTTGACACGAACACTGTGTAAACAAGCATTTGAAATTCTATATGATGCAATTATGAATGACAAACCAGAAAACTATCCATACGGCTCCATGTTATCTGGTATGGGATTTGGAAACTGTTCAACTACTCTTGGACATGCATTGTCATATGTATTCTCAAATGAAGGGGTCCCACATGGATACTCTCTATCTTCTTGTACTACAGTTGCACACAAGCATAACAAATCCATATTCTATGATAGATTCAAAGAATGCATGGAAAAATTAGGATTTGACAAGCTTGAGCTCAAAGCAGATGTGTCTGAAGCAGCAGATGTTGTTATGACTGACCGAGGACATTTGGATCCCAACCCTATTCCAATATCTAAAGGAGATGTCATAAAATGTCTAGAGGACATCAAAGCAGGTAATTTGTAAAAAATCCCGATATTTTTTACATTTCTTCTATTTTATTGAAAATCTGCGAAATTGGCAGCTGGATTAAACTTTTTATTCTAACAGTTTATCGATAATATAGATGACACAAAATAAACTTAAATTTGGAATTCAAAACGGACTAAACGTAGCACGAGCTGGTTACACCGAAGATCAAATTCTTACTGCCTGTATGCTTGCTGACAAGACAGGGTATGATTCAATTTTCTACATGGATCACACAAATGTACCACAATGGAAAAATGCTATTGTTTTGGATCCCTGGGTCATGCTTTCTGCCATTGCGGCTGTAACAAATAATGTTGAATTGGGAACTTGCGTCACTGATGCTATTAGAAGACATCCATCAAACATTGCACTGGCAGCTATCACGCTTGATAGGGTTTCAAAAGGAAGAGCAATTTTGGGAATTGGTGCTGGTGAAGCCCAAAATTTAAAAGAATTTTGCATCCCTTTTGAAAAACCAGTTACAAAATGGGCAGAACAAATTCAATTAATCAAAAAACTTTATAGTTCAACTCCTGATAACACTGTGAATTATGAGGGGAAATACTATCAGCTAGAAGGTGCATGTTTACAGGCTCCTCCAATAAGAAAACCACATCCCCCCACCTACATGGCTGCAGGTGGTAAGAAAACTTTGGAGTTGACAGGACAACTAGGAGAAGGGTGGCTTCCAATTGGTTACACTCCTGAATTGTTTGAGGATCATAAAAAACAAATTCAAGTATCTATGGATAAACATAACAGAACACAAGAAGAAAAAGACAACTTCCAAATGGCCCTTGATATTGACGTTTATTTTTCAGAAGATGCCGAAGAATCTTGGGCAAAGATGAAAGAAGCCGTCAAAGTCAGCTTGTTCAAACCAGAAGTACTTAGAGTACATGGACTAAAAGAAATTGAAGGCTTTGATTTTGTAAAATACTTTACAGAATATTCAATGTCTAACCAAGACTGGATTGTAAAGATGAGAGATGCTGCAACAAAAATACCCGATGGAATTGCTCGTTCATCTACTGCAATTGGAACTCCTGATGATGTCATTCCAACATTTGAAAGATTCATGAAAGCAGGTGTAAATCACTTTGTAATTAGATTCTGGGGTAAGAACTACTTTGGTTCTATTGACAAGTTTGCAAGCCATGTAATGCCATATCTTCGAGAAAAAGCAGACAAATAGGTTCTGGAATCCTATCTGTACAGAAAATAATTTACTCTACTTGTAGTTTATACTATTATGGATGATCTTCCAGAAACTGTAAAAAAATGCATGAAAATTCTAGATGAAAATGTAGATTTTCTATCAAATCTTGAACAGACCTTGGATGATAAAAATGAGGATGAACTTGTGCCCGATATGCAACTTCACCAACTATATGATATGACAGAAGATGTAGCGGAATCTTCAAAGATGAAAAGAGCAGAATCAAACTTTATGAGAAGAAAAGCCGAAGATTCTCTATAGTTAAGATTTGTGTGGACGGCCTTTATTTTGTGCCCTTGTAAATGCTTTGACTTGTTTTTTCTTCTTTTGTTTTTCAAGCCTTTTTCTGGTTCTCTCTGAAGATTTTGTAGCACCTTGAGTGACTTTTATTTTACTCCCATCTTTTAACATGATTGGTTTTCCTTTGAATCTAAATTCAACGTCTCTACATTTGGTGTAATATTTTTTAAGACAAAAGAAAATCCTTTTGTTTCCTCCTTTTATCTCTGCTATTTCTTTTGATTTTTTTAATTCATTTATGATGTTTCTGAGAAGCCCCTTATCCACATCTGTAATTCTGTGCATTTCTCTAAACCAAATGAATTTTGATTGAGAGCCCCATGCCTCTAAAACTTCGAAAACTTTCTGTATAGCCTCTTCTCTTTCTTCATTAATTTGCATGATATTCCAACCAGTTTCCTTTATTTTAGCAATTTATCAATCAAAAATTCTAATTAATAATTATTCATAATCTATCATCTCTCACTAGATTTGATATGTTATTTTAATAATTCAGGTTTTCTAGGATCTGGATTTATAATATTATTCATGAAAATTAATCTGTGCAACTAGTTGGAATACTTCAGATTAAGTCTTATGGGAAAATAAAAGAATTTCTAAACCAAGAACATGTTGGGCGCATTTCTAGTATTGATGAGAATGGATACCCACAGATAATTCCAATGAATTTTGTATTTTTACATGATGTAGTATACATGCACTCTCATGTAAAAGGAGAAAAATTAGATAATATTAAACGAAATAACAAAGTCGGATTTGAAGTAGATAAAGAACTTGAATTTCTACCCTCTTACTTTGAGGATCCAAAAAATGCATCACTTGCGGATACATTATACATCAGCATTGTGATGAAGGGAAAAGCTTCACTTGTAACTGACAGAGAAGAAAAAACCCTTGCCCTAAATGGATTGATGGAAAAATATCAACCAGAAGGAATGTATGCTCCAATTCAATCCAATATGCATGTTTTAGATGGTGTTGCTGTAATCAAAATCATTCCCAAAATTCTACATGGAAAGTACAAAATTGGACAGCATATACATGCAGTAGATAGAATGGCACTAGCTCAAAAGATCTTAAAGAAAAACTCTCCTTCTTCTAAAGAAACTCTTAGAATAATGGGATTTGAGATAACAAATGATGGACTAAGAATGGTAGATGAACCAATATGGTAATATGATTGCCTGAACAATCTTTACCTAATTATTGCATTTAATGCGCTAATTCTACTGATTCTTACCCTAATTCTTTAACATATTATCTAATTTTCTATCATAATTGAAAAAATTCAGAGTAATATAGACACAAAAAATCTTTCTCGTTTAGTATGACAGTAAATTGTATTCTAATGGTTAGCTAAAAGAAGAAATATACATTTGGAGGCTTTTTATTCCTGTCTAAATTAAGTAATTACAATGAAACCAAATATTACATGTAAAAAATGTCAAAATAGATTTGAGGCTCCATTTAATGTTGACCGTAGAAATTTACAAGGTTCAGGAAAGACTATGTGCCCAAACTGTGGAGATATGGTTTCCATTGTGCTTTGATAGAGCTACTCTATTTTTTTTAGAAGATATTTTAAATAATACAAAAATATACTGGAAGGGTATTTGTAATATCTATTTTTTATAATGGTGAATTAAATTTTGGAATTTGTGAAAATAAACACAGATTAAAAAATTAAACTAATTCTTCAAAGGAATTTTTATAGCAATTTGGATTCGCTTTGAGTTGCTCATCTACAATTTTCTTTGAAAAATTGTGTTGCTCTATCATATGTTTTGGAATATCATCACACTTACTCTTGCATGTTCTACATTTGAATTTCATATGTTATTTCGTTCGTGTTTACCCTATAGAAACTCAAGGTAGTACTCTTTTACACAATTTTACTCAAAGTTTCTTACTCTGTGATGAAAATTATGGAATCTCTCTAAATACTTCTCTTAGGGTTTCATTTCTAGCCTATTTTTCAAGATCAAAATAAGTAAAACTTTGAAAAACATACTATATGGAAGTAAATAATATGAATCTAAAATTTTATGGGGTGTTTTTACAGTAAAATAAAATATCTGATTCCGACATTATCTTGTTTTTATTTTTGACAGATACCTGCCTTAAAATCCTCATAAGATTAGTAAAACCACTTATGAATAACAACTTGAACCTGACTCGATCAAGATTCTCTAGTAAATCACGATCTCATTTCAAGAATTTTTACCGAAATTTAATTTGACCTAGATCTATTTTGGGGTTTATGAGAAACAAAGCACATACTCTATATTCAGTTTTAGAGGATCGTATATGTTGCAACAAATTCACAAATTTGAACTAGTATCTGAATTTGGTCCTACTGGTGATCAACCTCAGGCAATAGACAAACTTGTAGAAGGAGTAAAAAAATCAAAAGTACAGACTCTTCTGGGTGTGACTGGGAGTGGCAAAACATTTACTGTTGCAAATGTTATTGCAAGAACTGGAAAAAACACTCTTGTAATTTCTCACAATAAGACTCTGGCAGCCCAATTATATTCAGAATTAAAGCAGTTTTTCCCAAAAAATAACGTTGGTTATTTTGTTTCATATTATGACTATTATCAACCAGAAAGTTACCTTCCTCAGACTGATACCTACATAGAAAAAGATACTCAAATCAATGAAAAAATTGAAAAACTAAGATTAGAGGCTACTGCAATGTTGTTATCTGGTGAACCTACCATCATAGTATCCACAGTATCTTGCATTTACTCTCTTGGAAATCCTAAAGATTGGGAAGACTTGGCAATTACAATTAATTCTGGAGATAAAGTAAAACGAAATGATATTATAAAAAAATTTGTTGATGCAAGATATGAGAGAAATAATACTGAAGTTGGACCCGGAAACTTTAGAGTAAAAGGAGATACAATAGATATTGTCCCTGCATATTCAGAGGATATTGTAAGAATCTCAATGTTTGGAGATGAAATTGAAAAAGTTACATTACTTGATCATTTGTCTTTAAAAGAAAAGCGTAAAATCTCTCAAATGAAAATTTTTCCTGCTAAACACTATCTTATTGCAAAAGATGTTAGAGAAAGAGCAATTCAATCAATCAAAGAAGAACTTGAATCTCGTTTACCTGAATTAAATGAATTAGAAAGACAAAGACTAGAAATGAGAACAAAGTTTGATCTAGAAATGATTGAAGAGCTTGGTTACTGTTCAGGAATTGAAAATTATTCAAGACATTTTGACGGACGCAAGCCAGGCGAAAAGGCATTTTGTTTGATGGATTTTTTTGGTAATGATTATTTGCTTGTAATTGATGAGTCTCATGTTACATTGCCCCAACTTCATGGAATGTACAAAGGTGATCACTCTAGAAAAAAAGAACTTGTTACTTATGGATTTAGACTAGAAAGTGCATATGATAACCGACCTTTAAAATTTGAAGAGTTTGAGGATTATATCAAAAACACTTTATTTGTTTCTGCAACTCCTGGGGAATATGAAAAAAAAATCTCGTACAGTATTGCTGAGCAACTAGTTAGACCAACTGGACTACTTGATCCTAAAGTAGAAGTAAGACCAACAAAAAATCAACTAGATGATCTTATTGTAGAAATCCAAAAACGTGTAGAAAAAAATGAGCGAGTTCTAGTTACAACTTTAACTAAAAGAATGGCTGAAGATCTGGCAGAATATTTCTCTAAAAAACAAGTTAGGGTTAGATACATGCACTCCGAAATTGAAGGACTTCAAAGAACCGAACTAATCAGGCAACTGCGTCTTGGAGAATTTGATGTTCTAGTTGGAATTAATCTTCTAAGGGAAGGACTAGATATACCTGAAGTTTCATTAGTTGCAATTTTAGATGCTGACAAAGAGGGATTCTTAAGAAATTTTACGAGTTTAATTCAAACATTTGGGCGTGCTGCAAGAAATGTAAATGGCTCTGCAATAATGTATGCTGATACTGTTACGCAATCCATGAAAAATGCACTTGAAGAAACAAAAAGACGTAGACAAAAACAGATACAATTTAACAAAGAACATAACATTATACCTCAAACCATTGTAAAATCAGTTCCAGAACAAGTTACAACTCTTGATGAATCAAAGCTAAAATCCACTCATGATCTTGCTACCGATATTATTGAATTGGAAATACAAATGAAAAAATATTCTGAAGATTTAGATTTTGAACATGCAATAGAATGCAGAGATAGAATAAAAAGACTAGAAAAGGAGATTCAACTAAAAGATGGAAGAAAGTAAATTAAAGATTCGCGGAGCCAGACATCATAATTTAAAAAATCTTGACATTGACATTCCAAAAAACAAACTTGTTGTAATTAGTGGTCTGTCTGGCTCTGGAAAATCTACTCTAGCTTTTGACACGATTTATGCAGAAGGACAAAGACGCTATGTGGAGTCACTCTCTGCATATGCAAGACAATTTCTTGAAATGATGGATAAACCAGACGTGGATTCAATAGAAGGTTTATCTCCTGCAATTTCTATTCAACAAAAAACAACAAGTAAAAATCCTCGTTCCACTGTCGGAACAACTACTGAAATTTACGATTATATGCGATTACTTTTTGCAAGAATTGGTATTCCTTACTGCACAAATTGTGGAAGAAAAATTTCTAGTCAATCAATTGAGACAATCTGTGATTCTATTCTCAAAGACTTTGATGGAGAAAAAATTCTAGTTTTATCCCCTATTATTCAGAGGAAAAAGGGAACATATGAGAAACTTTTTGAGCAAATCAAAAAGGATGGATACTCTAGAATCCGCCTAAACGGTGAAATTTTGAGCCTAGATGAGGAAATTCCTTCTCTTGATAGACAAAAATGGCATAATATTGAGATTGTTGTAGATAGGATTCAAACTGAAAAATCTGAGCGCTCACGATTGTTTGAAGCAATACAAACTGCAATAAAATCATCCAAAGGCGATGTGATGATCTCATCAGAAAAAAATGAAAAGATATTTTCTCAAAATAATGCATGCCCATACTGTGGTTTAACAATTGGTGAGCTAGAACCCAGAACATTTTCTTTCAATTCCCCATTTGGAATGTGTAAAGCCTGTAATGGTCTTGGGGTAAAGATGGAGTTTGATGCTGATTTAGTAATTCCAGATAAGACTAAATCTATACTGGACGGTGCAATTGTACCTTGGAGTGGAAGGTTTTCTTCATTTAGAAGACAATCTTTGCGTGCGGTTGGTAAAAAATTTGGATTTGATTTAATGACACCAATTGAAAAAATAAAACCCAAACATCTTAAGATAATTTTACATGGAAGTGATGATCTAATTGATTTTAGATATAGATCAAAATCTGGTGATTCCTCTTGGCAATACACTGATGCATTTGAAGGAGTTTTAGTGAATCTTCAGCGTGTATTTATGGAAACTGACTCTGAATCTAAACGAGAATGGCTTAAGCAATTCATGAGGGATACCCCATGCAATGTTTGTAATGGTAAAAAACTAAAACCTGAATCTCTGGCAGTTAAAATCAATGATAAGGGTATCATGGATGTATGTGATATGTCTATAGATCATTGCTATGATTTTTTCTCTAACTTAAAACTCTCTGAAAATGAACAATACATTGCACGAGATGTTCTAAAAGAGATCAAAGAGAGATTAGAATTTTTGATGAATGTTGGCCTAAATTATCTTACACTTAATCGATTAAGTTCCACCTTGTCTGGTGGTGAATCTCAGAGAATTCGACTAGCTACTCAGATTGGTTCAAACTTAACTGGTGTTTTGTATGTTTTAGATGAACCTACAATAGGATTGCATCAGCGTGACAATCAGCGACTCATAAAAACGCTAACAAAACTACGAAATCTAGGAAATACTGTGATTGTAGTAGAGCATGATGAAGAAGTTATACGAAATTCAGATTGGATAGTAGATTTAGGGCCAGGCGCTGGTGTCCATGGAGGAAATGTTGTTTTTGAGGGAACTGTGGAAAAAATTCTAAATGGTCACAAATCTGTCACTGGCAATTATCTGAAAAATAACTCTCTAATAAAACTTGAAAATAAAATTAGAAAACAATCTGGTTCCTTGATTGTAAAGGGAGCATCTGAAAACAATCTTAAAAATATTGATATTGAAATTCCTTTGGGTCTTTTTGTTTCAGTTACTGGAGTATCTGGTTCTGGTAAGTCAACTTTGATAAATGATATACTGTTAAAATCTCTAGAAAATCATTTTTACAAATCAAATCTAAAACCTGGAAATCATAAAG
>JAOTTW010000040.1 GCA_029864235.1 Candidatus Nitrosopumilus sp. | reverse complement strand
TTATCCATTGACAGTATGACTTCTTTACAGTTACATTCAGTGCACTTGCAATTCACAGTCATCATTTAAGGTAATGCAGACATCTTTGAAATCTGTTTTGTTTCATATTAAAATCGGAATTTCAACACATTTTTGCGTCCATTTTTATGCCCAAAACAGTAGCTGATCCCAGTGGGCCCATTCATCATGGTTCTATGAAAATAACCAAAGTAAATTAACTTTCAAACTTTTCTTTTTTCTAAACACTTCTCAATATCGTATTTTATTCTCTACACTTGTCACATACTGTCTCAAAGGTATCTTCATCTAGTACAAGTGAGACTCCTGAGAAATGACAAATTGAGCATAAACCTATCATAACATATCAAACAATTTTTTAAATTATTTTAGATCTACTAATAATTACTAATAAAAAGTCAACATTTAGTGAATTGAGAAGTTATCTATTTTTTATAGTTCATACACAAAATTTCAAACTTGATTACAGTGGGAGTTGAACTCACAAAACTACGGTAACAGTCAAGTGATTTTCAGTCGTATGCTCTATCCATCTTAGCGACGTCAACGAGTTTATTATGAATTTTCTATTCAACTGAAAAAGTAAAGACAAAGAAAAGTTAGTAAAAAAGTAAGTATACTATGGTAATTTTTAAGAATATTCAAGGTAATAATTAAAGAATTTGGAAAAAATGAGATCTTTTCGAATCTGATTTTGGTTTAAATGAGGGCTTGTAATTTCATCGACCATAATGGTGGCATCTAAGACACAAAAAACATCAAAACCCAAATCTGCTGCCAAAAAAACTATCAAAAAAAAACTAATTAAAAAAGAACGAACCAAAGTCATATGCATTTCTCACAAAGAGGATGCAGATGGAATTAGCTCTGCAGCTTTGATTAGACAAGCATTTGGAGGAGATTCTATTTTAGTTGATTATCCTGGACAAATGGAAGCATTACAACAAGTTGCTAATGATGAAAAACTAAAATCACTATACATTTGTGATTTGGGGCTTAGCAAGAAAAATCAAGATGAGTTTGTTGAACTGATGAGAACTATGAGAAAAAATAAAGTCTCTATTACTTACATAGATCATCATGACATTGATCCAAAAATTGTAAAAGATTTAGAAAAAATCAAAGTGAAACTAATCCATGATATTAATGAATGCACAACTATTCAAGTATACGATAAATTTAAATCAAAATTATCTGATCATTCTTCCTTTATTGCTGCATGCGCTGCAATAACTGACTATATGGAGGATAGACCTATTGGCTCTAAACTACTCCAAATTTACGATAGACAATTTGCATTAATTAGCGCAACAGTCCTAACTTACAATATAGTTGGACATCAAAAAGATCCTGATTATCTCCTGTATCTAGTTGAGGAACTAGCTGAATCAAAATTCCCACATGAAATTCCTAATACGTTTGAATTTGCACAGATTCAAGTTGAAAAACTATCCCAAATGATTGCAAAAGTCAAAAATGGTCTAAAAACTATGAAGAATATTGGCTACATGGAGATAATGGATGCAGGTGCAAGCGGAGCAGTAAATTTTGTTTTAGGTTTATCTGGTAAAGATGTTGGAGTTGCATACAAAGAACGAATAGACCATGGCATATATGCTGTCTCTGTTAGAGGTTCAAGAAATTGTGCTGTTCACCTAGGAAAAATAGTAAATATCTTGGCAACTGAACTTGGTGGTTCTGGTGGTGGACATGACAAAGCATGTGGTGCTGTGATTCCAAAACAAAAAATCAAAAAATTCCTTACTGAATTTAACAAAAAACTCGGCTAAATTTTAGAATCGATTTGTCTAAAATAAGAATTTTTGTAGGATTTTCTATAATTTTAAATAAAACTTTTAATCAAACATTAAATTTGTCAAAAGAATATATAAAAAATTACGCCTACTAATTTACATCATAAATTATTTGAAAATGAAGATGATTTAAAATTTTAAAATAACTTCTAGTCTGAATAAATGATTTTAATTCTTTAGGATTCTGTGAAAACACTTCTGAATTTTTTGATATTATTTTATCTCAATAATTGCATCAATCTCGGTCATTGAATTTAATGGTAAACTTGCAACTCCTACTGCAACTCTTGAGTGTTTTCCCTTTTCTCCAAATATCTCAAAAAATAGATCTGATGCTGAATTGATTACCTTTGGTTGCTGTGAAAACTCTTGAACTGAATTTACAAAACCCGAGAGTTTTACTATTTTAACAATTCTTTCCAAATCTCCTAGTTCTCTTTTTAATTGTGCAAGAATGTTTATCGCACATATTTTAGCTGATTTTTGAGCCATTTCTAAATTACTGTCAGATACCTTTCCTGTACAGACAACTTTACCATCTTTCATTGGAATCTGACCTGAAACAAAAAGCAAATTTCCTGTTTTTATCACAGGAACATATGATCCTGCTGGTATTGGTGGTTCTGGAAGAATAATTCCTAAGGATTCTATTTTCTCTTCAATCACAATGTTTACGAATAATTATTCTCTGATTTTAGTATTTAGAAATTTTGAGGTGTATTTTTTCTCCTTTGTTTGATTGATTTTGGTACGCCATTCTGGTTTTGTATCCTTGTTTCTGAAGATATTCATCTAAGATTGATGCCCATGGTAGTGAATGACCAGTATTTAGTTTTGATTCAATAGTAATGTTTTTTGCATTAACATCAAAATTTACATTACCTGAACACATAATTTGTAATGCAGCATCCATAATTTCTATAACTTCGTCTAGTGATTTTAATTTCAGATTAATCCCATTTTTTTCTAATAATTTTAGCATCTCATGTTCTGGTTTTTTATATATGATTGAAGAATTTAGAATATGATGTAATCCATTTTCATTTACTACTCGAATAATTTTATAAATTTCTTGAGCTTCAGATTTTGTCATGTCTACTAATGATTCTGTTTTCATAGCGTTCTTCCAAATATTTGCAAATACTTTACTCTGATTAACTCCTAAAATATCAGTTGATGAAAATGTTGCACCTTTACCGTTATCACTATTTACAATCAATAATTCTGTCTCATCAAATATGAAAGAATTTTGAATAATATCTGATACTCTGATTTTTACTCCGTCTTGGATTATTCTATAAGATTCAGAACAAATTTGT
Organism: Candidatus Nitrosopumilus sp.; assembly: GCA_029864235.1. Classification (GTDB taxonomy): domain Archaea; phylum Thermoproteota; class Nitrososphaeria; order Nitrososphaerales; family Nitrosopumilaceae; genus HKST03. The sequence continues at coordinate 10,706 of JAOTTW010000040.1, read as the reverse complement.
GATGGTGGAACAAGAATCTTTACCTCTAAATTTCTTCGAATAACTGAGTTCAATTGTTCCTTGCACTCAGCAAGTAATCCTAATCCCCATTGATCTGCCATGATGTTGATGGATAATTTTGAACCATCGATCATGACTCTTAATTGTTCTAAGACATTATTGGCATTTAGATGAAAATACCTTTTCTCTTCTGAACCCCTTGACTTTCTACTTTCTTCACTAGCTTTCTTTAGATTTGAAACTAATGCATTCATTGCATTTACTTTATTAATTTGTTCATGAATAATTGAATCAAATGCATCCTCTGGTGCAATAGCAGTACACATGATTGGCTTGCTTTTTGAAATTATCACTAACTTTTTACTTTCTAACTTTAGTAGTGTTGGGTAGATTTTTGTTCTTGGAAGATCTGAATAATATGCTAACTCACTTGCAGATATTGTGCCTTTTGATATTAAGGTGACATATGCTTTGGCCTCATACTTACTGAGACCAAATTCTTCAAGACTTACAGTTAATGCATTTTCATTTACCATGCTTTTAGTATCTATCTGATTAGGTAAAATTGAAAGCTAAATTCCTTTGCACAAATACTCAAAAAAAATCAAAATTGTATCCCTCGTATCTGTGACTGTAGATACTGATAAATTTGTGACATTGACCTGAAATATAAAATTTAAAACTCTAATCTAATATGATGACTAACTCTAGTCTATCTGGAATAGATTATGTGAATATTTCACAAAATGTGACAATTGTTCCAAGACTTAGATATTCTAATGACTTGTTGTATGAAATAATTAATACTCTGAAAATGAAAAGAAACAAAATTAAAAAATCAAATCGTATTATTTTAAGTCAATTTGATTGTGAGGAAAAAATATGTCAGAATGCACTTGAAATTGAAAAAACCTTTGCTTTTTCTATAGAAATTCTTTCACAAATTCAAAAAAGAAGTTATATGATTTCAGGTATAGCAAGCATTCCAAAACTTTTACCTTCTGCCATACCTATGATTAGAACAATCAGTGCTCAACTTTTTGAAATCCTTCCCGAATGTAGTCAAAAATTATCTGAACTATCTGTTCATCTAGGCAGTATTGTCTTGGATTCTGCTACTCTCACCAAAGCAAGATTTGACTTTAGTCTCTCAAATGAAGAGTCTACAATTCTCCTAGATGAAGTAAAATTGATGGTAGACTCTAAAATAAATAAGCAGTATCCTAATCTTAATTTTTTTAAAGTATGAACTACTTGAACATTTTAAACACTAAAAGATCACTATCTAAAGAACTAGATGTGGTAAAACTTCTTTCAGAAAAGATTGATCATAAACTATCAAAATCCAAAATTACTGATGATTCTAAACTTGAAAAACTCACTTTTGAGGAGTTACAAGATTTAAACAAGATTTTAGGCTTGACAAATTTCCTGCTGTGCAAATATGAAGAAAAAAAAGAAACACGTTCAATTTTACAATACTTTGTTTCAATTATCACAGAATCTACTCAAGCAATTCAAGGTCTGGATGATGATATCTCAGAACTTATCATATCTGCTGAGGATTCCATAAACAAAATAAAAGATATGCATGTACATATATCTGAGAAGTCTAATTTAGATAATGATTCAAAACAAAATTTTTCTCAAGAGGATGAATGTGGTTCAATTAATTTAACTAATTTTACTACAGAGATTAACACTGTAGGATACCAACAAAATTTTCAAGAGGAGTCTGTGCAGGTAATTTAAATGAGTTTAGCCCCCCAAGAACTAGAAAATAATGCAAGCAAGTATGCTTCTGAAGCCATCAAGTTTGATTCTCAAGGCGCACGTGGAATGGCAATTACCAATTATCAACATGCAATTGATGCCTTGGTAAAACTTTTGCAACTATATCCTACTAGCAAACTAAATCCAATTTACAAGGAAAGATGTACTTCCTATCATAATCGAATTAAAGCATTACAGGAAGCACATGGTGTTGAGGCTGCAGTTGATCCTAAAGCGACACCTGATGAACAAAAGGCTTCTGTTCAGAGACAAGAGGACGAAAATGACTTTGAAGAATTAATCATGAAAGAAAAACCCAACGTCAGCTGGAATGAGGTTGTTGGCTTAGAAGATGCAAAAAGTGCATTACGTGAATCGATTGTTTACCCAACAAAAAGACCTGACTTATTTCCACTCGGATGGCCTAAAGGCATGCTTCTTTACGGTCCACCTGGAACTGGAAAAACAATGTTGGCAGCAGCTACGGCAAGTGAAATGGATGGTTATTTTATTAATGTCGATGCATCCTCGATGATGAGTAAATGGTTGGGCGAGGCTGAAAAAAATGTTTCTAAATTATTTAGAATGGCAAGAAAATATGCTGAAAAAGAAGGAAAGCCAGTAATCTTGTTTGTTGATGAAGTTGATTCTCTATTGGGTTCTAGAAATAGTGAAGTTGGTGGAGAGATTAGAACTAAAAACCAATTTTTAACTGAAATGGATGGCGTTAATGGAAAAGGCAAAGATTTGATGATGTATGTGGTTGGTGCTACAAACAAACCTTGGAGTTTAGACTGGCCATTTCTTAGAAGATTCCAAAAAAGAATCTATGTGTCTCTTCCTACACAAGAAGCAAGAGAGAGTCTATTTCAACAATATACTACTGATCTAAGATTAGACTCTAGAGTTAATTCTAAAGAACTTGCAAGAATGTTTGATGGATATAGTGCAAGTGATATCAAAGATGTATGTCAAGCTGCACATCTAAAAACGGTTCATGAATTATTTGATTCTCCAGATTACCATGAACCAATTGAAGGCGAAGCTCAACAACATCCTAGAGAATTGACTACTGCCGACTTTAGAGACATAATGTCACGACGAAAACCAAGTGTTTCGATGGAAATGATTCGTGCATATCACAAATGGAGTGAAGAATTCCGTGCACTATAAAGAATTTTTCTTTTATTTTGCGATCATATTTCAAAAAACTTAAATCCACTATCACTCGAACTTGTCGAGGGTCACAATTACTACAAAAAAATCCAAATATGCGAACAAGTTTGCAAAGCTGATTTTTGATGATGGCACTGTTCTTGATGGAATAGGCTTTGGATATCCTACAACCAGTTTCGGTGAAATTGTCTTTAATACTGGGATGGTAGGGTATAATGAAACTTTGACTGATCCATCATATAATGGTCAAATTCTTACTCTTACTTATCCTCTTGTTGGAAATTATGGTGTTCCAGATACTACAGCTAAGGATAAAGATGGATTGTCAAAATTCTTCGAATCTGATAAAATCCAAGTAAGAGGTTTAGTTGTTCATGAATTGTCTTTAATTGCTAGTCACTGGAATCTTGTTATGACTCTAGATGAATGGTTTTACAATGAAAAAATACCTGGGATCTCTGGGATTGATACTCGAGCACTAACAAAGAAGCTCCGTACAAATGGTGTAATGATGGCAGCACTAGCTGTATCTGACACCGAAATTGATGTTGAAAAAGTAAAAAAACAATTATTATCAGCTCCTAATTACAATTCAGAGAAATTCATGAATATAGTTTCAACAAAAAAAGAACAGATCTATGGTTCTGATGAAAAATCTGTAGTTGTAATTGATACTGGTGTAAAAAATGCAATCCTGAGAAATATACGTGAGATTGGTTATAAAGTTATTAAATTACCGTGGAACACTTCATTTGAAAAAATTATTTCTTACAATCCAAAAGGTGTTGTTATTAGTAATGGTCCTGGTGATCCTCAAAACTGTCCTGATACAATAGAGACTGCAAAAAAATTAATTGAGCATAATATCCCAACACTTGGAATTTGTTTGGGTGCTCAAATAATTGGTTTAGCTGGAAACACAGAAACTTACAAACTAAAGTATGGTCATAGGGGACAAAACAAACCATGTGTTAATCTAGAAAATAATCAAGTGTATGTTACAAGTCAAAACCATGGTTATGGTATTACTCCTGAATCTTTAAGCAAATCTGAATTTGATTTATGGTTTACAAACGCAGACGATAAAACAGTTGAAGGAATCAAACACAAAAAACAAAATTGTGTTGCAGTGCAATTTCATCCTGAAGCTGCACCAGGACCTTATGATTGTAAATTTGTCTTTGAAGAACTCAAACACCTTATGGAGGAAGGAAAGTCTGCCAAAAAATGAATCGATAAATAAAATTCTAGTATTGGGTAGTGGGGCAATAAAAATCGGAGAAGCCGGCGAGAGTCGCTTAAACGACCGCTAATTTGACTACTCCGGAAGCCAATGTCTCAAAGCAATAAATGAAGAAGGACTGAAAAGTATCTTAATAAATCCAAACATTGCTACAATTCAAACTGACACAAGATTTGCAAATCAAGTGTATCTACTACCTGTTAACCCTGAATATGTAGAATCTATTATCGAAAAAGAAAGACCTGATGGAATAATGTTGGCATATGGAGGCCAAACAGCACTAAACTGTGGAGTAAAACTTGCAGAAAAAGGCATACTTGACAAATATGGAGTTAAGGTTCTGGGTACACAGATACCTGGAATACAGAAAGCCGAAGATAGACAACTCTTCAAAGACTCTATGATCCAGTGTGGTGTTCCAATACTCAAAAGTAAAACTGTTAAAAATTTTGATGATGCAAAAAAAGCAGCTCAAGAATTAGGTTATCCAGTAATAATTCGAGTTGCTTATACTCTAGGTGGAAAAGGGGGTGGTGTTGCATTTAATGAAATTGAACTCCATGAAATTGTGGAAAGAGGATTAAAAGCAAGTCTTGTAGGTCAAGTCCTCATAGAAGAATATGTTGGTCACTGGAAACAAATCGAATACGAAGTCATGCAAGATTATGACAGTAACAACATAATTGTTTGTAATATGGAAAATGTTCTTTCTATGAAAGTACATACAGGAGATAACATTGTAGTTGCTCCTTCACAAACTATTGATAATAATGAATACCATATGCTGCGTTCTGCAGCTTTGCGTGCAACAAAACATGTAGGCATTGTAGGTGAATGTAACATACAATATGCACTTGAACCAAATTCAAGTAGATATGTTGCAATTGAAATCAATCCTAGATTATCACGTTCATCTGCCCTTGCAAGTAAAGCCACTGGTTATCCACTTGCATACATGTCTGCAAAAATTGGATTAGGATACAATTTGTCAGAATTAGTAAATAAAATCACAAAAAGTACAACTGCATGCTTTGAACCTTCACTTGATTACATTGTATGTAAACATCCCAGATGGGATTTTGCAAAGTTTGAACTTGTTAACAGAAAATTAGGTCCTACCATGAAATCAGTTGGTGAAGTTATGGCCGTTGGAAGAACCTTTGAAGAATCTCTACAAAAATCTATCAGAATGTTAGATATTGGAAATGATGGGTTGGTTCTTAACAGATTAAATGGAAAATCTTACACTGAAGAGGAAATTGAAGAAAAATTATCTCATCCTGATGATCAGATTCTATATTATGTTGTAATTGCACTAAAGATGGATATTTCTGTAGATCGAATTTACAAATTATCTGCAATTGATCCTTGGTTTATTGAAAAAATAAAAAACATTACCACTCTTGAAGAAAAATTAAAAAAATCTGAATTAAGTTCAACAATTCTTTGGGAAGCCAAAAAAATGGGTTTTTCAGACAAACAAATTGGACGTGCAAAAGACAAACCATCTGATTTTGTACGTGATTTACGTAAAAAATATGGTGTTTTACCTTCTGTTAAGCAAATAGATTCCCTTGCAGCTGAATGGCCTGCTGTTACAAACTATCTCTATTTGACATATGGTGGAGCAAGTCATGACGTTGAAATTTCTCCGAATGATAAGGGAATTATCGTACTTGGTGCAGGCCCATATAGAATTGGAAGTAGTGTAGAATTTGATTGGGGTACCGTAAATATGGTTTGGGGATTACAAGAAAACGGTGAGAAAAATATTTCAGTAGTTAATTGTAATCCTGAAACAGTTTCAACTGATTATGATATTTGTACAAGATTGTATTTTGAGGAGTTAACCCAAGAGAGGATTTTGGATATTGCTGAATTTGAAAACCCAAAAGGCATTATAACTTGTGTTGGTGGACAAACTGCAAATAACTTAACTCCTGGACTTGCAGATCATGGTATCCATATTATGGGGACAAGTGCATATGATGTAGATAGAGCTGAAAACCGTTCAAAATTTAGTGCCGAACTTGATAAGCTTCATATTCAACAACCTCGTTGGCAAGCTTTTTCAAATCTCAATGAAGCTAAAAATTTTGCATTAGAAGTTGGTTTTCCTGTAATTGTACGACCCTCTTATGTTCTCTCAGGTGCCGCCATGAAAGTTGTATGGTCTCAAGATGAACTAAAAACATATGTGAAAGAAGCTACAGATGTTTCACCTAACCATCCTGTAGTAATTTCCAAGTTTATGTTAAACTCTCTTGAAGTTGATGTTGATGGGATTGGTAATGGAAAAAATGTTGTGATTGGAGCAATAGTTGAGCATATTGATAGCGCAGGAGTTCACTCTGGTGATGCAATGATGTGTATTCCTCCATGGCGTCTAAGTAACAAAATTATTGATACTATAACTGAATACACAAAAAAGATTGCAACAACATTTAATATTGTAGGACCTTTCAACTTACAATTTTTAATTCATGATGATCATGTTTATGTAATTGAACTTAATATCCGTGCATCTCGTTCTATGCCTTTTGTATCTAAACTTGTGAAAACTAATCTCATATTGTTAGCATCTAAAGTAATTTTGGGAAAACCTCTGCCTAAAATACCTGAAAATAAATGGCAAAAAATTCCAAACTTTGGAATTAAAGTACCTCAATTTTCATTTATGCAATTAGATGGGGCTGATATCACTTTAGGTGTAGAAATGCAATCAACTGGAGAAGCTGCATGCTTTGGAAATAGCTTTTATGATGCGCTAGCCAAGGGATTGACTTCTGTAGGATATACATTGCCTGAGCATGGGACTGCGCTCGTGACAGTTGGCGGTGCCCAAAACAAAGAGAAACTTTTGCCAACAATTGCTAAATTAAAAAATCTGGGGTTCAAAATTTTAGCAACAGAACATACTGCAGAATTTTTTCAAGAAAAAATTGGTGAGGTTTTAATAGTACATAAAATATCTGAGCCTGAAAGAAAACCAAATATTGTAGATTTGCTTTATCAAAGAAAAATAGACTTCATCATAAACATCCCAAGTACTTCAACATTGGAAAAATATGTTGGAATGCTTGACGATGAATATCAGATCAGAAGAAAATCCTTGGAGCTGGGAATTCCGGTTTTAACAACAATTGAATTGGCCGATTCTTTTGTAAAAACATTAGAATGGCTAAAGGATAATCAAACAACAAAAGATCCAATAGATCCCTATGATAAATTGGAATGATTTTTTTATTTTATTGATTTTAAAAAATTATAATTCTTTCATCACAAAATTTGATTCTATAATGAACGAGTCTCTTGATATTTTAGTTGAAATTATGATAATTAATGCTTCTAGGTGATTTAGACATAGTAATTGATCTATTCTAACAAAATTTATGTAATTTTAGTTAAGATTAAATTAAACTTTTAGGATTTTTGAATTCTATACACAAGAGAAATCTTTCATAAAAATTAGTTATTCTTGAATTTCTAAATTACTTGTTCAATGATAGATTCATTTCCAATTATTGTTCCATCAAGTGTAATTATCTTAGCTGATGAAACATTTTTTATTTTTTCGATAATGGGAGATATTGATTTTTTGTATTTTTTCTTGTGTGCCGCATAAAAATATCTATTAAAAGATGGAACAATTGTAATCTCTATTTCTCCACGTTTATTTGGGAAAACATTTTGTTTTTCAGTTTTTAATGAAACCCACACTCTCTGTCCGTTTAGAATTGAATCTTCTTTAAAAAATACAGGATGAACATGACCCATGATAATTTTATCTACATGTGAAAAATTCTCTGATGGCATTGTATGTCCATGTGTTAGTAAAATATTTTCTTCAACCATACCCGTTGAACTAATCATTGAGACCCCCTCTGGAACCAGTCTCTGAATGTTTGCATCATGGTTTCCTGGAATGAGTATGACTCTACACTTTTCTTTGATTTTTTCAAAAAATAATGGAACTTCGCTCCACTCATTTTTTGAAATATTTTTAATGCTGGATTTGATATCTCCTAATAAAATTACTGCATCTGGTCTTTCATGAGATATTGCTTCTGTTATCTCTTCTATTGTCTCTATTATTGATGAATTTTTTCCAATGAAAATTTTATTTGATGCAAGAATAGTTTCAAATCCAATATGCATGTCTGCAATTACCATACTTTTCTCTTTTCCTTCTAATACTAGTATTGGTTTTGACGGAATAATTCTGGTCTGAAGCATCAAAGATATACGATAGACTTTGAATTAAATTCTTGTGACTCGGACTTCTGAAAAAATTGAATTAGTACTTTCTCAAAAACGTCTAAAATTACATGTTTTTGAACCTAGTCTAAGAAAAATCTGGACTGTGGTTGGTATGGGTCAGGAGCATTGGTTAGATCCTGAAGCTGAATACTGTTCATGCCCTGGATTTTATTTTGGAAAGTTAAATGCTAAAAAAAGTTGTTACCATTTGGATTCACTTAGAATTGCAAAAAAAGTAAATAAATTTGAAACAATTTATTTTTCTGATAATGAATACAAAGATTTTGTTTTAGGTTTAATCTCTGATCTACGATGAAACATTTGGTTCGAACTTGTTAATTACTAGAATATTATGATACAATTATGGATGAAAATCAATACAATAAAGAGATAGAGAAAATTTCAAATTTAATGATCCATGATGGTATTTCTTATGATGAACAAGATTCCCAAAAATTACAAAAGTACAAAAATCAAATACAGCATGATTGTAATCTAAACGATGAAGATGCACTGAAGTTGGTTTATGAAACACTGCTATATAGAAAATTAAAAAACTCTGATTCCGGTGATCCTCTTCAGAAAGGAGATCAATTCGGTGCAGGATTCAGTTGATTTCATCCTAAAGGAACTGTGTCTATATCTTCTTTTGAAACGCCTTTCCAGAGACCAATCATTCCTTCTGGCTCTACTTTTTCTATTTTGATAATTTGTTGAATTTTGATATGATCGGGATTTGGAGGCATCCAAAGCATTGCCATATAGTCTCCTACATTGCCTAACTTTGTTGGTAACGCCATGGATATTTTTTCTTTTGAAAATCCTTTTGACACTAATGCATTTACAGCTTTTTCATGTAGGCCCATTTTTCCATGTAAGAATAGATAGACGTCTTTTTGAGTATCAATATCTGTCATGAATTCTTATTTGTTTTAACCTAAATCAATCTTTCTTGAAATAATGTCTGTCAAAAAGGGTTAAATTAGTATAAACAAGATTTTCATTGTGAAAATCTTCACTGTTGGCAGCAAATCCTTTGTGACTAGTTTTCAGTTAGCAGGCGTCCCCGGTGTAATTTCTGAATCCCCACAAAAGGCTTTAGATGAAATTAAACGATTGACTGATGATTCTGATGTTGGTTTGGTTCTTGTTAGTGATGATATCACAGAATCTATCAGTGATGAATTAACTACTCTTAGAGCAGAAAAATCCACCCTGGTTTTTGCATTACCTGCCACAGGTAGTGAAAAGACTGAAGTAGATTATCGTGTAATGCTTAAAAAGATCCTTGGTGTGTAATTCTTTTTAATCTACTTATATTCTATATTTTCAAGTTTTAATATGAAAACTGCATTTGTGAAACAACCATGCATAATATCCATTGATGAAACAAAAGAACCTGTTCTAAATTCGGGTGATGTGCTAGTACAAATGCATGCATGTGGGATATGTGGATCAGATTTGGAAAAAGTGTTTGGTGAATATGGACAACCTTCTATGAGATTGGGGCATGAACCTGCTGGAATAATAATTGACATTGGTTCTTCTGTCACTGAATTCAAAAAAGGCGATAGAGTCTTTACTCATCATCATGTTCCTTGTTACTCTTGTCACTTCTGTAAACATCAAAATGAAACAATGTGTCAAAAATATTATGAAACAAACCTTTCTCCTTGTGGATTATCTGAAGAATATCTTGTTCCAGAATGGAATGTTTCTCATGGTGGTATTTTAAAACTTCCTGATTCTATGACTTTTGAACAGGCCGCGATGATTGAACCTCTGGCCTGTTGTGTGAGGGCATGGAAAAAATTTTCTTACCGAGAAGGTGATTCTGCTGCAGTTTTTGGGATTGGACCAACTGGAATGATGCATGTAATGATTGCACAAACAAAAAAATTCTCAAAAATTTTTTGTTTTGATGTAAATGATTTTAGATTGAATTTTGCAAAAAAATTCAACATTACTGACTCTGTTAATTCAATGGATGAAAATAAAAAACAGAAAATTTTAACTCATACTGAAGGAAGAGGCGTTGATGTGGCAATTGTTGCTACCAGTAGTCTGAATGCATTAGACGATGCTATTGATATGGTAAGAAAAGGTGGAATTGTAATGATGTTTGGGGTCCCATCAAAAGGCGCAAAAATTAATTTAGATATGAGCAAAATTTATTCAAAAGAAATTACACTACTGACAAGTTATGCTGCTTCAGACCACGATACTCAAGAAGCAGTACATCTAATTGATTCTG
>JAOTTW010000103.1 GCA_029864235.1 Candidatus Nitrosopumilus sp. | reverse complement strand
CATAATTTCTGTCACAGTTTGTTTTGATTTTGTCTTGTCATTGATACCACATTGGCTATCAACCATATTGATTATGTCGTCTTCTGTCAAGTCTTGCTGGGTTGTTGCAAAGTCTTTTTTCTCATCATCTGAGAACATTTTAGTGATATCTGTTGGTAGCGCAGACAATAATCCTGAGGCTTGATCTGGAGATGATTTTTGTAATAAAAATTTTGAAACCAGAGGTATTGCTATTTGTGCTATTTGTGGGCTAATTCCAACCTTTTGAGATACCATGTTTATTATCATATCTAACATACTAATTCTAAATTAGAATAGATTATAAGATTTTTCCTAAAAGAATCCAATAATTTGATAGATTACTGACGTTTATCTAATAGTTTGATTTTGAGTCTCATCAGATTGTTTATGAGTTCATTAACTTTCTATAAAAATGGAAGAGCATATCTTGTAATGATTAATGCTCTCCTTATGATTATGCTTGTATATGTGCAAAAATGAATATCTTCACCCATAAATTATAGAAAAGTTGTAATTTTCCATAATTGGTGCAAGAACAGAAATCATGTTTTTAATTTCCTCTATTTCTGACAATGAATATTATTTATCATAAAATGGATTTAGGGTTTGGTTATTACTGATAAGATATTTTCATATATTCTAGTTATAAAAAAAGGGTTATAATTTAATTTATATATATATAGTTTTTAAAATTATATGAAACAACACGATGACAAAAACGCAGTCATATTCTTTAATTGATTTTAGGGTATTATCCTTTTTTACTCTTTTTGCAGTTTTTACCCTTAGTGGAATTTTTGATCAGGTTGCCTTTGCACAAGAAAGTTCGGAGGATGTTTGGTTAGGCCCAACTACTAATGCATTAACTGCATTCTTTGGTCAAGTTGCAGAATCTCTGCCAAAAGTTATTGCCGCAATTATCCTTTTGGTAATAGGTTGGATTGTTGCAACAGTAATTTCTAAAGTTATTGAAAAAGTTGCTGCCTTAGCACTCAAAACAATAAACAAAGATGAGACTGAAAATAATAATGATAATACACTAACCCAGGTTACATCATCAAAAGGTTCTGCTAAATTAATTAGTACCGTTGTAAAGTGGTTTGTTTTCTTATTCTTCGTCATGGCAGCTGTAAACGCATTAGAGTTTGAGCAACTTACAGTGGCAATGACTAACCTGTGGTTATGGCTCCCAAATCTTTTAGCATTTGTTCTCATCATAATACTGGGAATGTTACTCACCAAATTTGTTGGAAAATGGGTTGAACATGAAATTAAAGAACATAATTATGGAAATCCTAAATATTTCGTCTTAGCAGTACAAATTATCATTTATGCAATCGTATTTGCAATTGCTCTGACACAACTTGGAGTGGGTCAGCAAGTAATTTCAATTCTAGTTTCAGCATATGCATGGAGTATCGCAGGGGGAATAGGTGCTGCTTTGGCAGTCGGTTTAGGATTTGCCTTAAAGGAGATGCTTCCTGCAATAATCAACTCTCAATCAAAGAAACGGTCTGTATTAAAGGTAGGTCAAAAAGTGCAGATAGGTGAAAACACAGGAACTGTTACTGCAGTAGAACTATTACACATCATACTAGCAAATGAGAATAATGAGAGCATAGTTATACCGACAAAAGATCTATCGAACAAAACAATTCGAGTCTTTGGTCAAGTCTCTGAGAAGTGATGGATAAACCATTACAAAACAAAATAGAGATAAAAAATATTAATATCTATACAAACCCAAGTATCAAATCTCTTTAATTTTTTTCCATGGTTGGTACATCAAGTTATTTATTTCATAAAATTTGATTTAGTATAAATGAAAGATGAGTACCAAGTAGCTTGGTGGAATCTAGAGAATTTATTTGACATAGAAAATTCACCAAGTCGAGAAAAAAGAATCAAGTCTACAATCAAAGCAGAAGTAAGAGGATGGACTAGAAAAGAATTAGTTAGAAAAACTGTGCAATTATCAAAAATTATTGGAATGTTAAATGAAAATAAAGGCCCAGACATTCTTGGAGTCTGCGAAATAGAAAATAAAAATGTCCTACAAAATTTGATAAGCAATCTAAGTTTTTTGGAAAGAAAGTATAAAATTGCTCATGAAGAAATGGATGATGGTAGAGGAATCGATATTGGTTTAATTTATGATTCAAAAAAATTTAAAATGACAAAAAAATTTTCTCATTGGATCATACGTCGTAACTCTACACGCGATATTTTACAGGTAAATCTAACTATAAAAAAATCTAATAAAGAGTTAATCATTGTTTGTAATCATTGGCCATCAAGACGAGAAGGAGAATCATATACCGAGCCATTTAGAATAGTGGCTGCTGACTCTTTGAACTATTTTATTCAGAGGATTCAACAGATAAGAGGAAAAGAAATACCAATACTTGTAATGGGGGATTTTAATGACACTCCCCGAAATAAATCAATAATGCAATATGCGTTAGGAACTAATAATCTAATAAGAGTGATTAACGACAATAACAGTACTAGACTGTATAATTTAATGAACTATTTATTTTCAAAAAAATATGGGACATATTTTCATAGATCAAAACCTGTAATGTTAGATCAATTTTTGGCTTCGAGAGGATTTTTTATTAAAAATTCCACATTGTCAATCAAACCTCGTTCTGTAAAAATAGAAAACTTCCAAGAGATGAAAAATAAGAATAATAGTCCAAAAAAATTTGGAAGGCCTAGTAACAAAACATTAAATGAAAATGGATACAGTGATCATTTTCCTATTTCAGTCACTATAGTGAATTAGTATTATTATCCTAGAGGAAATTACAATATTCACTGGAACCTGTAATTAGTGTAGGATTTCAATTATGTGCTTTAAAAGAATTTCAGATGAACCCATTTTAGAAATACAAAATGTGCACTAAAAAATAACCTTGTTATTTCACTTCCAAACTCAAAAGTGTTTACAATAATTACACAATAGATGCCTGATTTCTAATTATGTATTTTTTATCAATTTTCAAAAATAGAAAATAAATAGTAATACTTTAGAATCCTTTTGGCAAAGTGCCTCTTGATGCCTTTGGGGGTTCAGGTTTTGGTTCAAATCCTTTTGGGAGAGAACCTCTTGTCGCTTTATCTTGTTTTGTAGATTCTCTTTCAATAATTTCAGATTCAGCTTTTTCTCTTTCAATTCTTTCTTGCTCAATTCTTTGCAAGTATTCTTTTTCGTATTCTTCAAGTTGTTCTTTTTTTGATTTGCCCTCATTAGCATTTGGTGGTGACACTTGTTGTGTTTGATCTTGGGGTTTACTCATACCTTTTGGTAGTGTGCCCTTTTTTGGTTTTGGTGGAGGTGGTGGTGCTTGTTGTGTTTGAGCTTTTGCTGCAACACCTTCTACAGTCATAAGATGACCACTAAAACCTCCAAAGAATTTGTGACCAG
>JAOTTW010000039.1 GCA_029864235.1 Candidatus Nitrosopumilus sp. | reverse complement strand
GTCTGAATGCTTTATAATTTTTTGATATTTTCAGAATCCAACATCATGTTAACTTTATCACCTATAATTGATAATTGGAATTTATCGTATAAAAGTGAAAGTACAGTTTCAGACATTGGAATTTATATCAGATTTGTTCTGAAAATAATCAGTGGCCAGATCAAGATATTGGAAAATAACACCACAAGAAATGGAGCAGTTTTCCTATAATGAAGATAAATTACTTAATTGGGAAATAAAATGTGTACGTGAACCAGAATCTGAAGCGAGATTTATAGGTGTATTTCAGTATAGACATGGCACCCCATATGACTATGAATCAATAAAAGGTATTACATATTATTTCAACAATATTTCTAGAAAGGAGTTACCATCAATTACAAAATTCCTTCAAGATAGATTTGGTGGAAAAGAGATGGAGAAAGGTGAGAGAATATTTCTCAAAGACGCTAAACAAATCTATTCACCAAAAGACTTAACAGATTTGGCAGCAAGTTTAGAACAAAAATTTAACACAAAAGCAATAATATCATTAGAGTTTGAAGATCTAAGTCAAGAGGAACTAAAAAATGCAGGCTTACCTGAGGCAAAACTATTACCAATTCCCGGCAAATAGATAAGGTAGTTTAAGTAAATAGAATTTAGATGTCAGAGATTCAAGAAATTAATTATCATCTAAATGAATTAAGAAAGAGAATTCTACGAATTGTAATAGTTGTTGGCATAGTTTCAGTATTTCTTTTAACATTTCATGCTGAACCAATTCAAATTAACGGATTTATGGCATACTATCCAACTCCTGAACCACTAGAAAACATGGCAGCACAAATCACAAATCATATGAGATTAAATCTAGTTCCAGATGACGTTCAGTTAATACAAACCGCCCCAGGAGAAGCATTTTTTGCCCAAGTATACATTGCAGCTCTTGTTGGAATTGGCGTTAGCATGCCAATAATTATTAGAGAGATGGTAGGATTTATCAAGCCCGCATTAAAAGAAAATGAAATTAATGTTAGTCGAAGTATTTCTTTGCCTGCATTAGGATTATTCGTTGCAGGTTGTGTATTTTCGTATAATCTAGTAATCCCATACATATTGGAGTTTCTTTACAGATATGGAGAATCTGCAGGTTTGGTAACATTCCTAAATGTAATTGATTTTGTGACGTTTGTCTTACAATTTTTATTGGCATTTGGATTATCATTTCAGCTCCCACTTGTAATGTACGCCATTACAGGGGCAGGGATGACTGAAGCAGGTTTTTGGAGAAAAAATATTAGATATGCGATAATCATAATTGTGATCTTTGGTGCCATCATCACACCAGATGGAAGTGGCATTACCATGTGGTTTATTGCAGGACCGATGATTGCACTGTACATTGCAGGCATGGTGATAATTGAGCGTAAAGAGCATAAAAGGTTGAACATTTAAATCTAAAATAAGCAATCATAAAGTAGAATGTTTGGAATAAATATTACAAACTTTATTGCAGGCCAAGAATGGATTTTCATAATAATTATTGCAGTTGTGTTCATTTTTGGAGCAAAAAAGATTCCAGAGTTGGCAAAAACCTTCGGCAAAGCCAAAGGAGAATTTGAAAAAGGAAAGATCGAAGGTGAAAAAGAGCTCAAAGACTTTAAAGATAAAGAAGTAAAGTCAGACTAGATTTCTGCAATTTTTACAAACTCATCTATAATATTAGAATAATTTTGTTCAATCTTGTTCTTACCTAAAAGATTCGTAAAATGCAGATTTGGTTTTAATTTGAAATTAGCCTCTACAAGTAATTTTGTTCCATTTGATATTTCTTCAAATTTCTCAACAATATGAGTCCCTTTGGCATCACCACCAATAACAAATATCTCATGTAGATTTGGTTCTTGGATAACATGTTTGACCATCATAACTAATTCCTTGTCTCCAAGCATCATATGTTCTTCAACTATAGATACATCGTTTCTTGTCGAAAGAATTCGAACGGATGGAAAATATCGGGGTAGTAGTTTTTGATAGTTTTCGTAATTTTTAACAATATCAAAAATTTTTTGTTTTTGTGAATTAACAAATTTCTCAAAACTAAACTTTGGCAATTATTAGAAACTACCCCAGCGTGGGTATAAATCGTGCTCTAAATCAAATTGATCAAGACACTTTCCTATGCCATGATTAACTATATCATCAATTGATTTTGGTTTGGTATAAAATTCAGTTACGGGAGGTAAAATCACAACACCAATTCTTGATAACTTTAGCATATTTTCAAGATGTATAGGAGATAGAGGTGTTTCTCGCACCATCAGAATTAATTTCCTTGATTCTTTTATTGTCACACCAGCAGCTCTGGCAACAAGAGTGTCATCATATCCATTTGCAATTGAGGATAGAGTTTTCATGCTACATGGTACAACAATCATCCCATCAACCTTATGAGTTCCACTTGATACACTTGACGCCATGTTCTTTTCATCAGAAGTGTTTGTTGCAAGAGATGTTACATAATCAATTTGATAATCAGTTTCCATTGTAATGCATTTTGTAGCCCACTCAGACATTATCAAATGAGTTTCAACATTTAATTTCTTTAATACTTCAAGCATTTTAATTCCATAGATTACACCGGTACTACCAGTAATTCCAATGATTAATCTCATTAATTTTAACTTGAATTTCATAGTATTTTATCTATTGTACAAAATTTTAGATTTAGCATTAGATTACTATGTATTAGCAGGCTCATCGTTTTGTGCTTTATCAAATTCTTGATGTTCTTTTCGTCTTTTTAGCCATAATGAAAAACCGCCAATGGTCATAGCCGTCAACAGTATAACACCAGCCATCTGTAGTTCAAGATAATATAGCATAATGAAAGTACAATGTCTTTTGAGAAAAATCTTTGCATGTTGTGCCAAGCCAGACTTGAAAATTAGCTATATTAGATCCTAATTTCTAGCCATAATATGATAAAAAATTCTGAGATAAAAAAAATTGTTAATGATTATTCAGATGTCAGAATTGGGGTGTTAGGAAGTCATTCAGCATTAGAGGTAATGGATGGCGCAAAAGAAGAGAATTTTCAAACAATAGTATATTGCCAAAAAGGAAGAGAAGTGACATACAAAAGATTTGGAAGAATTGCAGATGAAATTATTGTACTAAATAAATTCAAGGACATGGCATCATTATCAGTACAAAAAAATCTTAGAGAGTCAGATACGATTGTCGTTCCTCATAGATCCCTAACAGTTTATCTTGGATACAAAACACTTGAAAATACATTTAAGGTTCCAATTTTTGGAAATAGAAAATTATTCCAAGCAGAAGAGCGAACTGCAAAAAAGAATCAATATTATCTTCTTGAAAAAGCAAGAATAAAATTTCCTAAATTATTCAGAGACCCAAAAGATATCAATAAACCATGTATTGTTAAAGTTCAAGAGAAAAATAGACCGCTTGAGCGAGCATTTTTTACAGTATCCTCATACAAAGACTATAAAGAAAAATCAGAGAACAAGATTAAACAAGGACTAATTTCAAGAAAGGACCTTGAAAAAGCCAGTATTGAAGAATTAGCAATTGGTACATACATGAATTTTAATTTCTTTCATACACCAATTTCAGATTATGTTGATTTTATTGGAATTGAGAGAAGACTTCAAACGAATATTCATGATTATAATGCGCTTCCTGCAAAACAGCAAATGGATATTGATATTGATTTGCAAAATATCGAAGTAGGGCATACTCCTGCAAGTATTAGGGAGTCATTGTTAGAAAAAGTGTTTAAAATGGGAGACAAGTTTGTCGCTGCAGTTAAGAAAGAATATGCACCAGGGATCATAGGACCATTTTCTCTTCAGAGTGTAATTACAAAAGATTTAGAGATGATAGTGTATGATGTCTCATTAAGAGTTCCTGGAAATCCAATAGTTGCTACAACCAGTCCTTATACAAGGTATCAATACGGTAAAACATTTGGTGTAGGTAGAAGAATTGCGATGGAGATTAGACGTGCTGAAGAAGAAGGACGTTTAGATGAAATTGTCACATAAAACCTTGACAACAAAAACTTATTTTATCAATCCATGTTTTTGCAAATTGTTAATTGGCTAGATTAGGGAATATGCTGAATACCTAACGTTTTGTTTCAAGTAATTAAACGGTTTGATGTTTGAAACAGAATTGCTGGATGCCAATTAACAAAAAAATACAAACTCTTTTGTGTCAGAATTTTTAGTGATTTTTTATGAGAAGAACAATATACATTCGTGAAATTATTTTAGCACCAAAAGAACCAAAACTATGCCCTACTTGTCAAAAAGAAGACAAATTAGAGAGAGACATCATCTTTGAAAGAAGATCAGACGGGAGAACTATTCTTTGTACACGTTGTGAGGCTTTGACTGTAATTACGAATCACAATCTCAAACAAGTTGAATTAGAAGGTGCAAAAGACAATTCAGTTATGCTAAAAGAACCACATTTGATTCGAAAGATTACTTACTAGATTGCAATTCTTTAATAAGAAAAGTTCTAACATGAGAAATTTCCCAATCCTTCAAATTTGCATTTTTGCATTGATCTTTGATGATTAATCCTGCAAGTCCTTTGCTCCAAAAATGTCGCTTTACATCGTAGACCTCAATAATTTTTCCATGTTTTTTTAGTTGGATGGCACCATGACATTTCTGGATAATTTGAGATGCTACGTTTTGGTATAATTTTTCAAGGTTTGCCATATAATTACGAGTTTTGGAAGAATAAAAGATTACACTCGAAGAAATATTATTAATTTGGAACATCAATATATCATAAAATTTACTCCAAAATGCTGATGATTAATCAAAAAACAATGTCTGAGTGTTGATGAGTTTGCCGAATTATGAAGCATTATCAAATTAATTTAAAAAAACTCTACATAACAGAAAAAACTAAAAACAGTCATGGGTATCTCTGAAGAGCAAATTCTAAATGCAAAAAAATTTGCTTATGAAAAGCATAAAAATCAGAAAAGAAAAGATGGAATCACATCATACACAGACCACTTGGAAGGAGTTGTACACAGACTAAAAAATATAGGAATTACAGATACTGGTGTAATTTGTGCTGCATGGCTCCACGATGTGTTAGAAAAGACAGATGTGACTTTTGAAGAAATCATCCAAAGATTTGGAAGAAAAGTGGCTAACCTAGTATTTTCGTTGTCAAAAGATTCAAACTTGTCTGGAAAAAATGCAGAAAGTCAATACATCAAGCAATTAAGAGATGCGCCGATAGAGGCAAAAATTATCAAGTTATGTGATATTTCATCAAATATCAAGAGCATATCAAATTCACCTTTATCAAATACACAAAAAAATAAACAAATCAGAAAAATGTTACATTATTTGAGAGTGATCAAAAAAGAAATATCTGAAGAAAAATCACAGTATCCAAAAATTCAAGATATAATGGATGGAATAGATACAATAGCAATAAAATTCAAACAACGTTCAATTTCGGTTTAAGAAATAACAAAACCAGACATGCAAACATGATATGACAGGTAGAAATATAGATATTAAGAAAATAATAAGAAAAAAATAGACAAAATCTAGATGTAGAATTCCAAGTCTCACAAATCATATAATCTTTAAATATTTAATCTATTCATGAATAAACTTCCTGAGAAATTTCCAGAGTATTCACTAATGTATAAAATACTTGGCAGAAAAATTCAAGATTTAGAATTAAAAATGGAATCAGTACATCCAGATAAGATAAAAGATGTACAAAAATCCATAAAAAATTTTGAGACGGAAAGAAAGAAAATCAAAGAGATGTTCCCTGAAAACTTTTTTGAAAATTTAGAATCTGGATGAAAATGAAATTTGGAAAGATTATAGTTTAACTATGATGATCATGGCCACAATCACATTGATGTTCATGGTCATTAAATGACATTAATTTATCTACCATATCATCACGGATTTTAAGTAAATCTCCTACTTGTTGCTTGAGTGTTCCTGAATCCCAATTTCCCTGATGAAGTGCTCTTACAGCATCAATGATTTCAAGGTCTACATTTAGTAGATTGTCCATGAGTTGTTCTTGTTCATTCATAGTTATTCAGAAACAGACTGCCAAAAAAACTATTCTAATAAAATAACCACACAAAAATAGAATTTATGCTTCCATACTTTCTTTAAGGAGGTTTTTTCGAACAAGAATTGGTATATTGTAAAAAGCTCCTAATGCCATAGCATCTGAAGCTCGATAATTGCGTAAAATCAGATCTTTTTTTCCAGTAAAATACAAATTTGCTCGTAATACTTCACCACTTTCATAAATTTTGACTTTAACTAGAAACAATTCATTTTCTTCACAAATCTCTTCAATCATTTTGTAAATAGAAGGAACTAAATCATTTGTTTTCTCATTAAAAGTAGATATGTGACGAGCTACTTCACCAGAAAAAGCTCTGATATGAAATTCTTTACCATCTGAAGATTTTAGAACAGCCATACCTTCAACTGCATAAGGATCTACAAATCCGACATAATCAATTTTTACTGATTCATAGTCAGGCTCTTGTGCTTGATCGATTTCCATTATTTCTATGCATAAGTATCAGTTTAGTACTTATAAATATACTAAGATAATTATGTTGAATTTATGATGCTTTTTATAAATATCTAATCAACGTCTGATCCCAAATTATTTAAAATCAAAAATAAAGGATAGCTTGATGTCAACAAATCCAGAAAAATCAGTATCATATGTTTTGACAAAATATGTTACAGATTACATGAGCAAAGATGTTCTTTTACTTAATCAGGGTACGCGGACTAGAGAAGCAGCTAGAATGCTCAGACATTATGAAACAGATGACATCATTGTTACAGATAATGACAAACAACCTGTTGGAATTGTGACAGATGAAGATATACTTAGCAAAGTTAGCGATGTCACGGTTAATGCTGAATCAACTACTTTGAAAGATATTATGAATACACCTCTAATTACAATTAACGAAAAATCAACTCTGCAAGAAGCACTTTATAAAATGAGAGACAATAGCATAAGAAAACTTCCAGTGATTTCAAAAAAAAATGAAGTACTAGGAATAATATTTCAGGCAAGAATAGCAGAGGCTATCAGAGATGCAACTGCCACACCATCAAGATTACTCAGTACTCCAATCAAGGCGGTTCTTGGAAATTTGGGGTTTGTTTTACAGTTTGCCGGAGTGTTGCTACTTGTACCTGCAATTCTATCCACAATATTAGGAGAGACCATTACTGCAACTGGAATTTATCTTACAACAGTTCTTTTGCTTGTGACAGGATTCTTTCTAAATTCTTATGGTGAAAAAGCAAGTCTGAATCTACAGCAAGCATCAATTCTAGTATTTTCAAGTTTATTCTTATTATCACTATTCGGAACAATTCCCTATCTATATGTCATACCTGGAGATTCATCAAATGTCGAAGTATTTGCAAATGCGTTCTTTTCTAGTGCTGCAGGATTTACAACTGGTGGAATTTCATTATTTAACGAACCAGAAAATCTCCCACAAAGTTTTACGTTTTATCGTAGTTTCACTCAGCTTGTAGGAGGAATGAGTTTCATTTATTTAGTAATAACTGCATTTTATCCAGAATCAAAGTTGCAGGCTATGCGCGGTTTTATTTCAGGTAAAACACTACACATGCGTGAACTTTTTGGAACCATTACAATAATTTTCACAGTATATATCGTAATTATTGCACTATTGCTGTATTTCTTTGGTGAGAGAAATTTAATTGATAATTTTTCTTTAGCGATGAGTACGCTTGCTACGGGTGGTTTTTTACCTACCTCAACAATTTTAGATAATCTTGTATGGCAAGAACATCTAATTTTGATGGCAGGAATGATTTTAGGAGCATTACCGTTTACATTTCACTATGCATTTGTTAGAAAAAAATTCCTCGCTCCCAAATTAGGAAAAGAAGTACTGACATATTTTGCAATTCTTACAGCAGCCACGTTGCTGTTTATGATGGTAAGTGGATTGGATCCTTTAGCGAGTTCATTTTATTCAATATCGGCCAGCACTACAGCTGGATTACAAGAAGAAAGTTTAGAAGGACTAAACTCAGCATCTCATTCCATACTGATTATTTTGATGTTTATAGGAGGATGTGGATTCTCAACTGCGGGAGGGATTAAGATCTATAGATTAATGCAATTAAAAGATGCGAGGAAATTTTTTAATAAAATTAAACGAGCAGAATTGCAACCAAGTATAAGAAAGGAATTAACATCAACTATGATTATTATAGTGTTATTTCCATTAATTGCAATAATTAGTGCGGCCCATTTATCAGTAATAGAAAATGTATCATATGAAAATGCATTTTTTGAATCAGTTGGAATAATCACTACTGGAGGATTATCAGCAGGGGTAATTGATTTTCAAACAGAACCCACAACCAAAATAATATTGAGTTTTCTTATGATTTTTGGAAGGTTGGAAATTATAGCAATAATCTATATTTTCATTCCTAAATTAAGTTAGAAGGGTTTTCAAGACAAGAATAGAATTTAATCCATCAATTTTTAAATAAAAATAATGAAACCCCAGGATACCTATAAGAGTAAAAATGGGAAAAAATTAATCGTTTTAGGATTTGTCACAATTGCAATACTTTTTGTAGTATATTCAAGATATCAAGATCCGGAACTCATAACTCCTGATGCGCTAGATACAATTCAAAGATTAGCGAATGGGTTTTACATTATAATGTTAGCGTCTTTAGGAGCAATTACATATGGAGCATATCTTTTCCAAAAATACAAAGTTGAGAAAAAAGATAAAGATTTGCTAACCATCATTGCACTAACTACATCTAGTTTTAAATCAAGAAAAATTTTTATCATTATATTTGTAGGATATGGAATTTTTTTCTCATTGGCATCAGGAACACTTGTTTATCAACCCGAGGTAAATTTTGCAATACATTATGGTGCAACAATACCATCAGGTTTCATAGCTCCATGTTGTGATGAACCAGGTTATATGCCAAAAATTATTGTTTATTTGACAGAACATGTTGGACTACAAGTAATTCCAATTAATTTGATCTTACAAGTAAGTGTATCATATTTGGTGGGTGTAAATGCAGCAATTGCAATTAGTGCATACACAATTTCAAAAAAAGGAAGAGGGGTTAGCACAATAGGTGCGGCTGCAGGATTGTTTGTGGCATGTCCTACTTGTGCAGGAACATTTTTGTCAATTTTTATAGGAACAGCGAGTGGGATTGCGTTATCAATTGCACTAGCTCAATTACAGACATTATTCATTGCAATATCAATTCCAATATTGATTACAACACCATTTATCATGGCAAAAAAATTGAGAAATTCTGATGGTAGTTGTAAAATTAATCCAAGATAGATGGACATTCTGATTCAAAATATTCAAGAAGTTATTAAAGAACAACAATATTCTGTTTATAGATGTAAGATATTCTTGTTCTAAATGACCAATAGAAAAAAATCTAACTAACAATTTTCTAGATACTGGTTTTTCAGACTACAATAATTTTTGGCATAAATTTGTTTGATTCCAATGAAGACAGTCCACCGTGTCCAGGATCTATCTTTTGTTTTGGGCTTAATGAGGTATTGTGATGACAGGGTTTGTTACATACGGGGCAAAATTTTCTATCTAAAACTATACACTGACAAATATGATTTTTTAGATATCCTTGTGCTGCTTGATTCCATTCTCCAGTGGCATTACAAAATACACATGGATTTGACCTTAACATGCCTGAACCCCTACAAAAATCACACACGTCGTCTTTCATTTTTGTTTCCTGTTATCCGAATAAATTTAGATACCATTCTTATTTCTTGTGTAGCGCATATATGAGATTTTATTTTACTAGAGTTCATTTTATAAAATAAAGAATCAAGGTATTAAAAAGAAAATAATATCAGGAATGCAAGAAAATCAAAGGACCAAATTTGAGGCTAAAGTATACAAATATCATAAACTAGTGAATTAATTAGAAACCTGAATGAGCTATTTTTTGACTTCAGGAATTCTATGATTACCTATATTATATCCATCCCGTCGTAAGAATTTCAAAGTTAATTTGTAGATCAATTCATCATGATTAACTTGTTCAAGAATTTCTTTCCAAAGAATTTTGCCTTTTTCATCAATTTGGGTTTTAAAATTTGGATTCATAGACTCTGCAATATCTCTGCATTGATCAAATGTTTTGCCATTTTTGTATGAACTTACACGTCTATCACAGCTATCCATAGAATAAATGTACTCAATTTCTAAATAAACCCAATACATCTACAATCTTAAGCTAAAATGAGATTTGAGAAAAACGAGCATGTTTTAAAACAACACTAGGTAAAACCAATATTTTATTCAGTATTTTGAACAACATGTTAAATGAAATACTAGCAATAAAATAAAAAAACATGGGAATTAGAAGTAATTCAGAATATATAAAATTCTATTTGAACCTAGATATGGGAGAAACAGTTAGCCTCTCAAGTTTCATAAATAATGAAAAGAGAACACTAAAAGGAAAATTGGAAAACAAAAATTTGAATAAAGAGAGAATATCAGAGGGAATTGAAATCCTAAATAGCCTAACAAAAGAAATTAACGAGATGGGGGAAAAAGAGGTTCTAGAAAAATATGGAAAATGATTTAGGAATTATCAAAACAGAGATAATTCGAGTATTAAATGAAAATGGGAAAACAAGAGGCTCAGAATTGGTCAAAAGAGTCACCAATAAAGTAGGTAATGAAAAAATGGTGTATAGAGAAATTAGCTCACTTGTAGAATCTGGAGAAATTGAGAAAAAAGTCCATAGCAAATCCCATATAGAGTATGAATTAATTAATTTATCAGAGTCAGCAAACAATCAACTAAAAAATTTGCATAAAGAACTAGAGACATCCCTAATAGAATTGAAAAAATTTCATAATGAAACTGAGCAAATAAAAATTGATTATCATCAAAGAGTCAGAACAATAATTCATTTTATCCATATTGTTCAATCCATAGAGGGGATTATGAAATTATTATCATTTTATCCAACATTCAAACAAGACAGAATGTTCTCTCAGATTAACAGTAAAGTCAGAAATTTCTGGGAGTCCATAATGGAGATAATAACTCATCAATCTGAAGAAGAATTTTTAAATGACATATTAGATAATATTAGAATAACTCAGATAAATTTAGAAAACGTCAATTAAGTAGCGAGTAACAAATTTAATTAATTATCTTTACAAGATAAATCGGTCTGTCTGCCTTGTGTTCATAAACAAATTCTGAAATTTGGATGTTTTTTATTCTCTTATCTGTAAAAAAATGAATATAAGCTCGGTTATCAGCAGTCAATAATTCACAGCAATTATCCATGCAAAATGTGGCTAATGCCTCATCATATTCACGTTGTTTTAAGTCATCTCCAACGATAAAAATTTCATCATAATTTTGTAATAGTTTTTGATTATCTTGATTTGCTAACCATTTACAATTTTGATCAATTAAAACATTAGTCATATTATCAATAGAAAAATAGTACATTTACTTTATATTTTTTAGTTAAAAAAAGACAACCCTAAAAAACACAATTCTTATGTCTAGTCATTACAAAGAATTCAGGTGGATGAAAAAATTGATGACACGTCAGAAGAATCAAAAAGAAAACACATTACATATTACAAATCACTTTCTAAAATAATTAAAAACATTGAAAAAGAAATTGAATCTGAAAAAAATGATCAGATAATCAAACACTTGAAAGAAAGAATCGATGCAATAAATTTAGACAAGAAAAGGATTCAAAACATGTTCCCTAAAAGTGCCAAGGAGTTTAAAGATGAGTAAACCTAGCGAAAAAAACCACAACAGACACTTGGACATGCTTCAGGATTACAAGAATTACATTGTTAGACAAATTCAAGAGTTAGAAAAACTAGATAATCAATCTGAATTTGCTAAAAAATGGAATGAAAATACGGTAAAAGAAAGAAAAGAAGAAGCAGTCATAATCGACAAAATAATCAAAAATTTAATTCGATTCTAGATTTAACTAATTTATCATATTTCATATCTTCTATGCAATCGCTTACAAAATCAATTAAAATTTTTAGTTTCAGATACAGTTAAGTTTCAAATATCTGCAGTGATTTTTTTGATTTTTGTAATAATTTGAATTTTTTTCTCTATCGGCATTTCAGGCTCCATTGTAAAATAGACAATATTTCTCTTTGTGTAGATAACCATTTGAGAAACTTTTTCACGCTCTACATGAACATACCGAACTTTTCCAAGAGGGTTATCAAATTCTTTTCTCATTGCTCTGCGTTGTGCAACTTGTTTGCAAAAATTTTCTTCTTGTTTTTGGGAATTAAGATTGGATTTACCTGATTTCATAATTGCCTCACGAATATTTCCTTTAGGATCAATTATTGCCGCAAATCTCATTTTAGGATCTAAATTGATTATATTTTCAATAATTTTTAGTAGATTCAGTTTTGATTTACTTACCATAGGGTATTCAAAAAAGTATACAAATATAATCCAATAAATGATCGTAAATTTTACTTAATGAGTGTTTATACACAAATTTATATTTTAAAAATAATTACCTAGTTATCATCTAGTTAAACTGATGGTTCATAATAAAAATAATGATCTAGAAATCCAATATTTTAGTACAGCAGATTAATTTAATTCAGGATTATAGTTAGATTGTGAAAAAGATAATAAAAAATGTTTTAGATGAAATGGAAAAAAGATCATCACTTGAAAAAACAAAGAAAGTAGACATATCATTAGAAGACAGAATGTTAGCAATCACAATGGAGACTGGAAAATTTTTTAACATAATGTTAAGAATAATGAATGCAAAAAACATATTGGAAGTTGGAACATCTACGGGATATTCCACATTATGGTGTGCTGAAGCTATTCAAGAAAACTTTGGTAAAATTATCACGATTGAAAAAAATCCCGATAAAATCATACGAGCTAGAAAAAATTTTGAAAAAGCTGGTGTCTCAGAGATGGTTGAAATTCGAGAAGGCATGGCAGAAGAGGTGTTACTAGAATTAAACAACGAAGGGTTGCAAAACCACTTTGATTTTGTCTTAATAGATTCTGACAAAGAAGGGTCCATTAGGTATTTTGATCTTATTTTGCCATTATTAAGAAAGAACGGAATGATTGCCACAGATAATATCCTGTATCCAAAAAAATATAGGCCAGAAATGCAAAAATTTCAAAACCATATTAAAAATAATCCCAAAGTAATTTCTGTAACAGTACCCATAGGAAATGGCGAAGAAATTACACTAAAAATAAAAAATTGAACTTATTTTTAATGTAAAAATCAAATTAAATTACAATAAAATGAAGACATAATTATTTGTAATTATGTTTTTGATTTTTTAGGTTTGGATGGTGTTTTTGATTTAGGTTTGGATTTTTTAGGTTTGGATGGTGTTTTTGATTTAGGTTTGGATTTTTTAGGTTTGGATGGTGTTTTTGATTTAGGTTTGGATTTTTTAGACTGTTCAATAATCTTTTGTTCAATCTTTTCTTGTTTAGTTTTTAATTTGATAATATCGTCTCTAATCTTTTGTTCAATCTTTTCTTGTTTAGTTTTTAATTTTTCATATTTGCTTTTTTCTTTTTCTAATTGTTTTAAAAGAACGCGTTGTTCTTTTAGTACTTTTTGTTCTTCTTTTTTCCTAGCTAAAATAGATTCTCGCTCTTTAGAAATAAGATTAATTAATTCAAGACGTTGTTCTTTGGATGTAATCAATTCTTCTTTTGTAAACTGAAGTGAGTCTCTTATTTTTTGATATTTAGATAAAATTATTTTTTCTTGTTGAATTTGCTCTAGTAGATCATCATGTTCTGTTTTAACTTTTTCAAGATCCTTCTTTTCTGCTTGTAGTTTTACAAGGTTTTGTTTTTGTAGTGTGGATTCTTGTTCGATGGATTGCTTTTCCTGTTCTATTTGTTTTAGTAGATTATCATAG
>JAOTTW010000038.1 GCA_029864235.1 Candidatus Nitrosopumilus sp. | reverse complement strand
AGAGGAAATCAGTCTAGAAAAGAAATTCATGAAAAAAGAAAAGCAGTTTGGCACTGATTTTTTAAAAAATTCTAATTTACTATAACTTCCGTAATCATTCCAGCTTCTGCATGCTCAAGAATATGGCAATGCATGGCCCAATTCCCAGGATTTGAAAATTCTACCAAAATATCCACAGTCTTTCCAGTAGGTACCAAGACAGTATCCTTCCAAGCAAGATTGTCATTGAACATTCCGTCTTCTGATAATACCAAGAATCTCTGTCCATGAAGATGTATTGGATGTTGCATTGGGTGGTCAGATTCGGGGTTGTTAAACAGTCTAATTTTTTTAATGTCACCTACATTTGCCTGATAATCAATATCGAAACCTTCTTTGCCAGAATTCACATCTCGCAGAATCCAATGTGTGTTTTCTTCGTTTGACATGACATTCATCCTTGGCATTTCATCTTCCCATTCAATTGGTTGGGATTCATTTCCATGGTCATTCATGTCCATAGATGAGTCAGATTTCATTGATTGCATATCGGCTCCATGACCACCATTCATGTCCATAGAAGAATGATCATCAGAAGACATTTGGTGCACTAGACTTGTTTTTACGTCTAATTCCAACTCCAAGTCAGGAGAATCAGAAAAGTATTTTCTAAATTTGTCTATTTCGGCAACGATGTCTTCATCTTTATCGATATTGTAAAATTCATAATCATTTTCGTTGTTTGAAGAAGATACCAAAACTGTTCCTAGGGAGTATGTATGTTCAGGAGTAGTATGTGTAATAGTATATGCTCCTGGTTTATCAAATAGTACGTCTACGGTTCTTCGTTCAGATGAGGCCAATATCACCGAGTCAACAAATTCTTCTTTCTCGTAATTACTAGCATCATCTGCAACAAGCTTGAGTCCATGCTGTTCTATTCCGAAATCAAAAACCCGTGTGTTTGCAGTATTGGTCAAATAGAGCCTTGCCACATCTCCCTGATTTACTTCTAACAGGTAATTTGTATCGCCGTTAATCATCATAGTATTTCCAAATCTACCCATCAACGTATGGGTCACAACTTTGGAGTCAAATTCCTCCAAACCCCCTTCTTCTGCGATAAGGACGTCATCTAAAATTAATGGAACTTGGATTGTAGCGGGAATTTTGTTTTCTGATTCAACTAGAATGTTCCCATACAGTCCCAATTCCATCTGCATTTCTGTTCTAACATGTGGATGATACAGGAATACTCCAGAGTCAGGAAATCTCAGTTCATACTCAAATGTATCTCCAGGCAATACAGGATCTTGTGTGATTCCAGGTACGCCGTCACTAGTGTAATCTAGCCTTAGTCCATGCCAGTGAACAGTTGTCGGAAAATCAAGATTATTTTTGAAATTGACAGTAATTTCATCTCCTTGGCCGACTAGTAACAAAGGACCAGGAGATTGTTGGTTATATCCAAGCATATCATATGACTCCCCTCCAATAGTTTTGATTATGTCACTGGCAACTAGATCAAATTCAGCATTATCAGACAAGGAGACTATAGACATGTCTGAAATTAATTTAGCAGATTCCATTTTTTGCTGCATCAAGTGTGACGGTTCTTTGTCTGAAAAGCTAGAAGCAGGTTGGTTTTCTGGACTTGGTGACAAGTTGGTACCATATAATGAGAGACCAATTCCTATTGTAACAATTCCGATTGTCCAAAAAATTGCTGCTTTATCAATGGAGCCCATTTTTACTAGATGGTTTTTACTGTTATTCAAATCTTTGAGTTATGGCATTTGCATTAATCCCTGCATTTCTGACATGTGTTGATTCATTAATTGTAACAATTTTTCACTAAATTCTTGATCCGACAAGCCTGAAGACAACAATTCATCCATATCTGCCACATGTTTCTTCATCATTGACATCATCTGTTCTTTCTTTTGAGGATCTTCCATAATTTGATTCATCATTTCTGGGTTCATCATACCCATCATTCCCATGCCTTGTCCCATCATCATGCCAGATCCCATCATGTTTTGGTTCATCATCATACTCATCATTTCGGGATTCTGCATCATAGATTGCATCATGGCCTGATGTTGAGTCATTGTACTCATCATCTCTTCTCGTAATTCTGGATCATTCATCATAGAGTTCATCATTGGACCCATCATTCCCTGCATGTGCTGTTGGTTCTGCATCATCATTGAATACATCTGTTGCACATATTCTGGATCATTCATCATCTGTTCCACAAATTCTGGGTTTGTCATCATTTGCTGCATTTGAGAATTTGTCATCATAGTTTGTTGATTGTTCATCATCATGTTTCCTGAAAATGTGGGGCCTGAAAATAAGGCATATCCAATTACCAATCCTGCAAAAAATACTCCTACAGTTATTCCTATCCAAATATTCTGGCTTACCAATACAACAAGCATAGCAACAATCCCTAATAAAAATAAGTACTTTACAATTGTAAAGTCTATCAATTAAGTATCAAAATCCCGTATGAGTTTCATGTCTTCAGTTGTAATTGCAAAGAAATCAATGGTGATTATTTCGTTTGTATTATTTTCCTTAATTTTCCTTGGAATAATTTTTTCATTGGGTACAAGTATCACAATTGAAGGAAAAGAACACACAGTATATCTCTCATGGATTGTGATCGCTTATGTTGCAGGTCTATCAATGATTGTTCTACCATATACATTACCTCTTGTCTTTATCATTGTTCCATTGAGTATG
The DNA here is from genome assembly GCA_029864235.1 of Candidatus Nitrosopumilus sp. Lineage (GTDB taxonomy): Archaea > Thermoproteota > Nitrososphaeria > Nitrososphaerales > Nitrosopumilaceae > HKST03. The sequence continues at coordinate 11,531 of JAOTTW010000038.1, read as the reverse complement.
GGGCAAGGTTACAAGAAAGGCTTGACAATGACTTTGCTTTTTGGTTTAGGACTAACAATCACTATAGCATCTTATGGAATTGCAATTGCCGCAATAGGACAAAGTGCATCATTAGACCAAGCGTCTACTGTAATGTTTTTGATTGCAGGTATTGAAGCTTTTGTCTTTGGATTATCACAATTAAAACTAATTTCTCTTAGATTACCATCATATTCAGGAACTCCAAAGTTTATTCAAAAACGTGTGGACCATACAAAATCATTTTTCATGGGACTTTTACTTGGAAATGCAGGAGTGGGTTGTCCAAATCCACTATTTTACTGGCTTTTAATCTACATTGCAGGAACTGGAAGTATAGAAGTAGGTACCTCATTGGGAGTGGTTCATGGAGTAGGAAGAGCAATTCCTTTGATTTTGATGTCAGTTCTTGCAGTAATTGGAATCAATGCAACAAAGAGTCTCACACTCAAAAGAGAATCAATTGAAAGAGCTTCTGGGTGGATGCTAATTGTCATTGGTTCATTTTTGATAATAAATGGACTACCAGAAAGACATGAATGATATGATGAAACATTTGTTCATCAAGGATGGAACAATCTAATACAAATGACACCAATTCCAGAGTTTGAGTTTGTGGCACTTTTAATTTTGGGACTCTCCTTTGCAATAGTTGTTGTAATTTTACGATTAAAGACTAGAAAATCACTGATGAATTATACACAATGAATTTGCATACATAGTATCGCTTTTGAATTAGAATAATTTGTGGATGAATTAGATTTTAATTAGTCATTTGAGAGGTAAAATACATGGCAGAAAAAATTTCAGCTGATCAACTCAAATCCAGAAAAAATGAATTTGTCATAATAGATGTCAGAGAAGCAGACGAACTTGCAAGTGGAAAAATTGACGGTTCAAAGCATATGCCTCTTGGACTGGCAATCAGGAATGCAAAAAAGAAACAGATGGAGGATCTTAGAAACAAGAAAATCTGCACATATTGTGGAACCGGCTACAGGGGAAACATTGCAGCTGATGAGCTAAACAAAGAGGAATTTGATGCTGTGACTTTGGATGGTGGCTTTCCATCTTGGAATGAATCTTGATTTAAGATTTTTTCCCTACTGAAATATACAAAAATCCTCCCCAACCCTCTTGATAAGAATTTTTTTCAAAGTGTTTCTCAATTGATTTCCATGCAGAACATTTGATGTATTCTATGTCTGCACCAAACGGGCTGGTAAAATAAAGCAAAAGTGGTGTAAATATTCGAGCAGGACCTTGCGACATTTTAAAATCCATGATTACGAAATTCTTCCCTTTTTTTAGTGCATCATGACCCCCCTTGATTACCTTATCATATTCTACACAATATTGAATTGCACCAGTAGAAAAAATGCCATCAACATTATCTGGAAAATCATATTCTGCAATATCTCTTTGTACTAATTCGACATTTTCCCAGCCATTTTCTTTTATTCTATTTTGTGCCTGATCAAGCATTTTGTCAGTAATGTCCACACCAATTATCCTTCCTTGGGTGCCAATTTTATCCAACACAAGAGAAAAGTTCAATCCTGTCCCACAGCCAAGTTCTACAACTGTATCTCCTTTTGACAATTCGAGTAAGTCAATTGTCCTTTTCCGATACTTACCAATCTGTAATCCTAGTAACCTGTAAAACTTTACTGCCAAATCATAATTTTCTGCATATTTTCGATAAGCTTTGATAACAAGATTTTGAGAGTCCAACAAATATTATAATCACTTTCAAATTCTAAACTCTTTTCTTTTCTAAAAATTCTTAATTCCTAGTTTGTGATACAAAATTTGTGGATAAAAAGACAAGAAAAAATACAAATCAATGGGAAAAAGAGTTGTTGAGAGATGTCAAAGCTTGGAAAAAGCAACTACAAACTGAGGCAAAAGATTGGACAAAACGGCTTGAAGCATTAGAAAGAAGATTGGAAAAAGAGATGCAATCAAAAAAGAACTAAAATTCCAATCTTACAAGTTATCTTAAATCCGATCATTCCATTAAAAATTTCTTCCACGTGGGTCCATTATTGAACCCCTTAACTATATCCCCATTCACGTTGTGCTCCCACCCAAATTTGAACCAAAAACAACTTTAATCCTCTAAAAGTAAAATTAACACATTGCTAATCAAGACCCATAACCAACAAGACTTCTCTATTCATGATTTTGTCATATTATCATGTGTGTTTTCCGTAACGCCAGAGTTAGTTCTAGACAAAGACAAGAACAAACCGAGTTTTTGATTAACTAGGTAAAACAAAGTTGTCTTTCTTTGTTGACTTGAGAGTAATCAATTTTGATCCTTGAATGTTATCTAATTTTTCTAAAATATTGGTTAGATGGAGGATCCACTAAAAGCACGTTTGGACAAATTACGTAGATATTCAGATTCCGTTACGAGAAGAACATCTTATTACTCTGATATTACAAAAATTGATAACAAAAACACTGCCAGCTCTTTAGGTGCATTACAAAAAGCTCCTGCACCTGGAAAAAAACTCCAGAAAATAGGTTTTCTCATGTTATGGATTCCTGAACCGACAGGAGTCACATGTGCAATTGGCGGTCCTATGATTGTGGCTGGACGATATCTTGAAAAAAAGTACAACAGTGCAACAATTCATGATATAGGATATGAAACAAAAAATACTGTTTCTACCCTAAAAGATTTCAAGAATTCTATTATGTAAGACTAGTTTTTAAAAGGAATATTCTCATTACTTCTACATGGCATCAAGAACTCAGATTTTGATTCCTGTGGGCATTGCTACTGTAATTATTGGAATTGTCGGTTTGTTATCAATACCGAGTGATAGTAAACTGGAATCTGTAGAATTTCCTAGAGGTACAATCAAGGTAGATGATGTGCCTTTACAAGTTCAGATTGCTGATACTGAGCCCAGACGAATTCGTGGTTTAATGTTTCAAGAACAACTTCCTTATGATCAGGGGATGATTTTTGTTTTTGAGCAACCAGGATTGTATTCACTTTGGATGCTAAACATGCAATTTTCACTTGATATGATTTGGTTTGACGAACAAGGAAATGTTGTACATATGGAAAAAAATGTTCCTCCGTGCAAAACTGCACTTGAAACAATGACATGTCAGAGTATAATTCCTGAAGGAAATGCAATGTATATTCTTGAAGTGACATCTGGGTTCATAGACAAATATTCCATTACAAAGGATTCAAAGATCAGTATAATCTCAATTTAGGTTGGAAAAGCTTATCTTTGAACAACAAATGATGAAGAAAATGAATAAGAAGATTCTAACTCCCGCAATAGTGGGAATTTTTTCTATTATTGTTATTTTCTCGTTATATTTTTCCAATGAAAATGATCTCTTTCATGTGTCTAAAATGAATTTGTCATATGACTCTTCAAATTCAAAAATACAATCTATGTTGGAAAAAAATGGAATCGCAATGTCTACCCCATTAAAAATTAAAGGTGATTCAATTGATGAATATTGTAAGTTCTTTTCAGATGATGCACTTCAAAATTCTATTCAGTACTGTACTTCTACTGAATTAATTGATTCAAATGGGTATTTCGTTGGAAATATTCACATGGTAGGAGATTTGAATTTTCCTTTTGCTGTTTTGGGGGTAATGCAAACTGATCCTTTCATGTCTGAACTTGGTTCTGTTAAATCTGTATCTGAATCTATGGTGGAATCTCTTGTGTGTGACTGTTGGGCTGAAAAAAAACCAGGTAGTTTTAAATCTGTTTCAGAGTGGCTTGATACTGTAAAATCATATCACCTACAAGCAAAAAAAATTACAAGCAAATCTGAAATCAATGGTCTTGCCCAAAGACAACTATTAGTTGAAATTACCACTAATACTGAAGGCTATCTTTGGAAGTTTATAGTAACAAACTAAATTCAGGATTTATTCAGAATAATATGATGAGTGCTTTAGTATGATGGACCAACTTTGGCTTATCCCTTTAGGCTTTGTTGCAGGCATATTAGGTTCCATGATTGGTCTTGGTGGCGGAATTATTGTTGTCCCTGTTTTGACATTTTTTGGATTTCCTCCTACTTTAGCTGCCAGTAATAGTCTTTTTGCTGCATTTAGTAATGCAATCGCTTCTACGTTTTCTTATTCCAGACAAAAAAGAATAGAGTATTCTCTAGGCTTGAAATTAGGATTGTTGACTATTCCTGGAACCATCTTGGGTGCATATTTTTCAAGTGATGTTGCTCCGGGAATTTTCAAAATACTATTTGGATTGGTGTTGGTTTCGTCTGCAATCTATATTTTTTTGAGAAAGAGAATTGATACCAAAGAAAAAACAGTCAATAAACAAATAATGGTCTTTGCAATTGCTGCAAGCTTTTTTGCTGGAATAATTTCTTCTTTTTTTGGAATAGGTGGGGGGATTATTTTTGTTCCACTGATGGTAGTCGGAATGGGAATGGCAATAAAAAAAGCAGCTCCTACATCTCAATTCATTTTGTTGTTTGCCTCTTTGTCTGGAATTATTGTTCATAGTATACTGGGCCATCCTGATTTTCTACAAGCTGGATTTTTGGCAGTTGGTTCTTTTGTGGGAGGATTGATTGGTGCCAGATTATCACTTGAAATAAGAGAACGTTTTTTACAAATCTTGGTTTCAGTCATAATTATAGTTGCTGCAGTTAAACTCTTTTTTGATTCAATTACAGAAAATATGTTCTTGATTGGTGGGTAATTCTTGTTAGTAAGTTTTAAGACATTTTATTTTTTTAACAAGTTTTGTAACACAAATCATTCATTCTATTACCATGTTGTATTAATCTGAGTTTTGTATTTTATGTTTATTTTTTCATTTTATTTTACTAAATCCTTTTTAATCCTGTATAGATTCTTTTTTGATAAAACCACTATTTCTCCATCCTGTGTGGTGCCTTCATAATCTATGGCAATTTTCCCATAATTCTCATCAATATCCTCTTTGCCAGAAACTGTAAATTTTATTTTTAATACCTCATCTGTATGCAATGATTTTAGAAATCGCGTGTTTCTATTTTCCCATTTTATATCTCCATCTGTTCCAATAAAAATTATCTGATTTCCATAAATTTGACTTAATCTGGTGAATTCTCCTTCCATTCTGGATAAGATTGCTCGTCCTGAAATAATTTTCTGCGTCCCAGTGGCTCTATCTTCTAAGAATGCATTTTTGACTCTTGAATAGCTAAGATATTCGTCTAGCTCTTTATTGGAAATACTACAAGTTGAAAAGAATTGATCCCCTATCTTGAATTCAGAAAATTTTCTCATTCTTATCTTAATTCGTCAACACAAAATGTAACTTCTGCTGACGAATATGCATTTTCTGAAACAAGGAAATTAAATGCTTGAGCAATTCTTTCATTACTTGGCTCAACTCCTGAAACAGAACCTGGGAAAATTGTAAATATTCTGATATTTGATTTCAGAACGTCGCTTAATTCTTGATTTACCGTTGTTGTAAATGGTCGCAAGGCTCCCCTGAAAACCTCTACTTGTGCTCTTTGAACTCCCGTAACTTTTCTTCCTGATGGTAAATCTGGACCAATAATCATCATTGCACCTTTTGTGCCTTTGTATAATCTGGGGTCTTTACTTCCACCTGGAACAAATTGCTCTAATGCCATCTGTGCCACCGTAGCAGGTGTTGTGATGAATTTTTCAATCAATTCTTCCCATTTTGCTCTTGATAGTTCTGTTAATTTTGAAATCTCTGGAACTTTGCCTGTGATGTGAATTACTCCTAAAATTTCTCCGATGTTGGTCTTTGCTGTATTTAGCCATCTTTTTACCTCTTCAGAGTTTTTTATGTTAACTACATGCGAATGAAATTTTCCACTAATGTACTCTTGAAGATCTTTTGGTGTGGATTCTGAAATAAAACATGCAACTTTGCCTCCATTTTTCTCTACGTGTTGAGCTAAATGTTCTATTCTTTCTGCATCTGTTTTATCTGTTGCATCAATTGTAAACACTACTGCCTTTCCAGCAAAGCTTGGTTGGTGAACCCCTGGAGTTGTAGTTCCAATATGTGGCTTTACTGGATAAAATACTCTGTCTCCTGGAATTACTTTACCGTTAAGTATTTTTGCAATCTCGTCATCACATAAATTTAGAACTGATTCAGCAACTTGTCCTTGTGACAAGAATTCTTGGTTTGCAATCATATGTGATGTATTGCTTTGAACTTTTTCAGCGATACTTTGAATTTTATTTAGTAGGTTTGTAAATGTCTCAGTTAATTTTTGAACATCTTTGCCATTTGCAAGTTTTTTTGCAGCTGTGGAAATTCCTTCTTTTACTACTGTATCTTCTTCTCCTAACAATGGAAGAAGTTCTTTATTTGCAGCATCTACTTCTATTGGTGTAAGATCTTCAAATCCACTTACCCTCATAAATTCTGCAGCAGCTTTAGGATACACTGTTTTGTAAATTCTGTCAGAATGAACTGGTCCAGGATTTGTTGCAATTGAAATTATTCCCCTTTCTGTTAGTTCCCATGACATCAACTCTGCCAATCTATTTTTTGCACCTTGTGATGCAGTATATGGGCTTCTGAATCTATATGGTCTTTGCTCAAGAGGTCTTTCTTCTGTAAAGAATGTTGAAATTGTAATTATTTTTCCTCCTTCTTTCATCACTTTTAGTCCTTGAACTGAACCCCAAAATGTACCTGTAAGATGAATTCCTACCGTACTTTTAAAATCATCAAGTGGTGCATTTGCAAAACAAGTAACAGGCCCAGAAACACCTGCATTGTTAATCACATAATCCACCGTAACATTTTCCTTTTTTAAAGACTCAAACATATCTGTCATTCCTCCCTCGTCACTAACATCTACGCCGGAGAAAATTCTTACTGATGCTCCACTACTCACTTGGGAAATTATCCCTTCTAGAATTTTGGCTGTTTCTTCTAATGGTTCTCGCCTTCTTCCTAAGATTATTACACTAGCACCATTTTCAACAAATTTTTTGGCTATTGCTTGTCCTATTCCCGTTCCACTTCCAGTTACAAGCGCAACTTTATTTTGAAATTTTAGAGCCACTAAGTTTTCAATTCTCTTGTAATATTTAATTTGATTGCTCGTTTTGAAATTATTTCTTGATATCTTTATTTGTGGGTATGATTCATGTTCTTCAATGCATGATACTGAGCCAGATACATTTGTGTTAAAGTCTTGGCCTGAAAAATACCGTGATATGCTAAAAGAGATCGGGGTGGATTCTGAAACTAAAGAAATCGGAACTGATGATGTTGAAAAAGGTGATTATTACAGTAGATACTTTGCTCATACAGCTAGAATGATTACAAATAGAGGATGTTTAGACGTGAAAAACTCTAACATTGATGTTATTCAAATAATACAAAAGGGATAAAAATGCAAGATCCAAATCCGATGCCATGGGGTGCACTTGACAGATATCAAGCCCATTTTATAGTACGAAAAGAAGTAGGTCAAGGAGTCTCAAATTATCTGGCAAGAACAAAACTTACAACTACAGGACATTTTGGCGCAAAGACAGTTGTTAAAGTTGAGTGGGATGGGACTGGTAGTATCACATCCAGACTCAATGCCGATACTGAATTAAATGAAATGATTGCAAGACAATCAGTTCATGATGCTACAATTTTCGTTGAACCGACAGATGGTGCAGTTCGAATTCGGAACAAGTGGAAGAATCATCTTTCATTTGGTATAACAAAAGAACTTTTTGAAATCTATGACCGCATTGCCGGTCACATAAAAAAAGTCTAGGCTCGCCACCAATCTAAAGCTAGGAAGTCTACTTTGTCTTTTCCTTTTGGAATCGCCAATATGAATTGTTTTCTAACTGTTGATGCAAGTCTTCCAGCTAGCACTACTCCTGTTGATGTAATTGAATCATTTCTGTTATACACTTGAATTAGATATGGTGCATGATCAATCCCTGGACCATGTTCATATACTGCAAAGTCACATCCAAATTTTATTCCTGGATTAATAATGTATCCTTTATCTCTGAAATTTTTGTAAACTATGTACTTTTTATCAAAGTCATGATATTCTCTCTTACAAATTTCAATCATGTCCTTGACAGTTATTTTTTGTTTTGATTTGTAAATTGAAATTTTTTTATTCTCAAGTAAATACAATCCTTCTATAAGATCTAAAATTAATGGAACATTAATTTCATCTATTTTGGGTTTTGGAATGCCAATTGGTTTTCCATAATAACCTTGACTGAAAAGTTTACGCGAATCTTCAATATTCCAAACAATTATTCTGTTTTCTATAATCTCACTTTTCACATTTTTTCTGTGTTATCTTTGTATATGAATTCTATACTTTGAAAAAAGTAAAAATATGATGGGTAATGAGTTTAGAGGCTTAATGCTAATAGAATGAATGAATCTGAAATTCGCTGGCATTTGTCTGCCATCTCTTCAATTCCTTCAATTACATCTTTGATCAACATCAGTTCTTTTGAATTTGAAACCTCATTTAGAAGTTTGATTGTTGCCTGTCTGTATTTGATATCTATTTCTCTTTCAATTGTTTGTGTTTCTTGTGCTAATTCTATTGCATTTGCAGTGTTTGTGCTAAGACTACGAATGATTTCATTTAGTTTGTAAACTTGGTCTACAACTAATTCAATCAATTTTGTAATGTCTTGATCAAGTTTTGCACTCTTTAAAGTAGCCGGTTTTACATTGGAAAGTTTGAATGATATTCCAGTAATATATCCTGCAATTTCATCCATTGTATATGCCGTATTGAGTAGATTTTCTCTATTCATGATTAGACCTCCAACATCAGCCACTTCACGTGTGATCTTTCGTCTAAGATTTTCTACTTCTTCTTCAATAGTCGAAATTTGTTCAAGGGAATTCTTGATGCCTGTTTTGTCTTTTTTCATCATAAGATCTGGTAGTGTTGCAAGCTCTCGTGCTGCATTTAGGATTCTGTTTATTTCGTCTTGTAAAACTGCTATGGCCTTTCTTTTTGCTTGAACTTCAAGCTCTCCGCTATACATTTAAAATTCTAAAATATGCTCAGGTAATTTAAATCCTCTATGATTTTACAAGTTTTTGTGTATTAAATTACATCCTGTTTTTATCATGAGCAATTTTTTTCTGCCCTTTATACAATGTAATCACTTCTTCATTTGTTGAGGCATCTTCGGCTGCTTTTTCAATCCTGATCTTTCCTGTAAACTTGGGAAATCGTAACGCCAATCCGGTATTTTTTCTAATTTCATCTCTTGCAGCTTTGTGAATTGGGCTGAGAGTTATTTCTGAAGCAACAACTTCTATTACAAGTTCTGGTTCAAACCACACATCTGCTTCCATATTGCTGTCTATTCTTGGATTTTTCTTTATTGTTACTTTGTCAGATAATATTTGATAGAGCTGATCCAAATCATCATCTGTGAAACCTGTTCCAACTTTACAGATACTTGTAAACGTGTCCTGATCATCCTCATATGTTGCAAGAAGCAAAGTTCCATAACGTCCAGTTCTTCTCCCTTTTCCAAAAAAGGCTCCAATGACTACAAGATCTAAACTATCTCCAAGCTCGTTTCTATATTCTCGTTTAAGTTTTAACCAGTGACTCCCCCTGGAACCTGCTTGATATGGTTTATCTAGCATTTTTAGCATTAATCCTTCACATCCTGAATTGATACTGTTTTCCAAAAATTCTTCGATTTCATTCTTATTTGTTACGATGATCATTGGAACATGTTTTACAAAATCATTTTCTTTCACAATTTTTTCTAAAAGTTTTCTTCTTTGCTCGTAGCCTAATTCAAGACAACTTGTTTCGTTGTAATATAACACATCAAAAAAGTTTACAGTAATTGGATACTGAGAAATAGCTTTTTCTATTCTATATTTTCTTCTTCTATGCATTAATTCTTGAAATGGCAAGAATTCTCCTGAATTTTCATTAATTGCAACTATCTCAGCTTCTAAAATTACTTTGTCTGCTTGAATTGATTTTGGAATCTTTTCTATGATGTCTGGATAATAACTTGTTATATTTTCTAAACTTCTTGAAAATAGAACCACTTTTTGTCCTTCTATGTGAAGTTGAACTCTCTCTCCATCTAATTTGTATTCAGCTGCAAATTTTTCTCCCATCTTTTCAACTGCTTCCTCTTCACTTCGTATTCTGTCTGCAAGCATTGGCCGAATTGGATTGAATAACTCGATTTGAAATGCTTCTATTCCTTCTAGTCCTTTGCTTGCAATGACTTCTGCAACTTTTCCCAAATCGCTTGAAACATTGTATGCGTGCTCCAAAATTTTTCTATTTTCTTTATTGCCTGTAAATGTAATTGCAAGACCATCCATTACTGTATTTTCTGCAATCCCTAATCTTAAAGTACCAAGTAAAATTTTTAGAATGAAACTAGCTTCAATTGGTGTTGCATCATTTAGTAGACTTGAAATATATTTCATTTTCATGTCTTGGGAGCGTGTTCCTCCTATCTTTGCAATTTTGAAAAGTGTTTCATAGACTCTCTCTACAGTAATGTCCTCCATTAGAAAAGTTGTTTGTGTTTTTTGTTCTAGGATTACTGATGCTGCATGTCCAAGATCACCTCCTTTTCTATATTCTGTCTCAATTTTTTTGATTGGTATTCCTGAAGATTTTGATATTGCTCTAATTGCAAGCTTCTCTGCAACTCCTAACTCTATCCCTTCAAAATCTGGTCTCAATTTTCCTTGTAAAAGATAAACAATTTTTGAAATTACTTGTTGAGGTGTCTTCTCAAATAATTCTACAAGATGCTGTGTTAACTCTAATCTTTTTCTGGTTGTTTCCATCTTACTGAATGTGTCAGCTAGTATAGAAAACTCCACTCTGTTTCTCTCATGATCCAGAATAAAAATCTGAATCTAGATGTATCTAAAAATTGTCGGTTTGTCTGATTTTGGAAAATTTGATACTAGTGCAAAATTATACAGTGGATATGTTTTTTTGTATTGTTTCATGAAACTCCATGCCACATCATGTGTTTTGAACTCTGTTCTAATTCCTTCAATTTGACTTTGTTTTCCAAACACATCAAATATCACTACATTGTAATCTTTTGGACGGTTATGGGGTTTTGCTTTTAAGAGCCATGCTAATGCAAACAAAAAGACAGCTGCAAGAATAACGTATTCTCCTGCAACTTTGAAAAATGTCAAAAATACTCCTGGTATTGTTTGACCAAAAAGTACTGCCATGAAATTTGAAAACGATATTATTGCTAACGCTGTAAAAATGTATGTTTTCCAATCAAAGATTTTTAGAAAATATTTCAATGGATACTGTTCTATTACAATTGTTTTCTTTTAACTATTTCCTATTTTTCTAATCTATCTTGCTACTAGTCAGGATCTTCATAGTTCTCCTTCTTCTCACCGCTGGAAGTGGCTCCCTCCATTGGCTTCATCTTGCTTTCAAGAACGTCCATTCTTGCCCTGTATCCTTCGGCATATTCTAACTCTGAT
>JAOTTW010000004.1 GCA_029864235.1 Candidatus Nitrosopumilus sp. | reverse complement strand
GAGGAACTAAAGAGAATAAGTAATGTCAATGAGTTGTTTAAAAAATTTAAAGAAAGATCAGAAATCTAATCTTGTTAACAATTTTGTTGCAACAACAAATAAAATAGATGCCAGACCAACTAAAACGCCCATCTCAATAATTACAAAATCAGTAATATTGCCAAAAATCCCTGCTCTAACTACATCAACGAGATAGGTTAACGGATTTACATAGAAAATACTTGCAAGAGGTTCAGGTGTTCCCTCTACAGGATAAAATGCAGTGCTAACAAAGGCAAAGAAAAGAAATGCCGTATTAATAATTACATTGAAACCCTCACTTGAGCGTATCCTGGTCGAAATTATTGAGGCAATAGAGCCAAATAGAATCGAACCTGTAATCGCTGCAAAAATTATCATTGGAATTGTAAATAAAGAAAATTCAATTGATTCAAAAAATACTGGATATCCTACAAATGCAATTAGTGTAGCACTAATCAAGCCAACAATTCCAATGGTGCAGATATTACTGAGTACATAATGAGCCCTCGTAAATGGTCCTGACATGATTTGCTCAAACATTCCATGCCTACGATCATTCCAAATTATTATTCCAGATACAAGAGTGCTGTTCATAATGTTAAATCCAATCATTCCTGACGCAAGAAATGCAGGATATGCAAGATCTTTGGTTCCAAATGGAACTTCTTTAATTAACGAAGTGTAAGCAAAACCTGCGACAAAAATATAGATTAGAGGAAATATTATTTGCCAAATCAGAAATCCAGGATTTAGTGAAATTGTAAGATTTCTGTTTACTAGCCTAATGATTGGATGCATTGTCCTCCACCATTTTTAGAAATATTTCTTCGAGATTTGTTGGTACTGCAGAAAGGTCTTCAATTTCAATCTCATTTTCATTGAGAGCCTTAAGAACTTGGAGTAAGACTAGCTCTGATTCATGAGAATGAATAGTAATGTTTGTTCCACTGTTAAAGTCTATTTTACAATCCTTGATACCTGAGAGAACGTGAGAAATTTCATCTTCTTTAGTAATTATATGAATTTTGATTGTTTTTTCTTTTCCAAATTTAGTTTTTAGTGAATCTGGGGAAGCTACTGTAAGGATTTTTCCTTTATCAATAATTGCAATTTCATCGCACAGATACTCAGCTTCAGTCAATACGTGAGTGGTGTAAAAGATGGTCAGTCCAGTACTTACCTTATTTTTCAGATAGTCTAGTAATTTTCTTCTTGTACTAGGATCCAAACCTACAGTTGGTTCATCAAGGAATAGTAAATCCATGTCATGCATAAATTCTCGAGCTACCTGTACTCGTCGTCTCTGACCAATTGAGAGATCCTCATTTCTTTTCTTTCTAATTTCACCTAGATCAAAATCTTGTATTAGCTGCTCCATTCTTTTTATTCGCTCAGCTTTTGGTACATCCCACATCATTCCATATTTTTCAAGAGATTTTTCAACAGAAAGAGTTGGCTCGTAGCTTGGTTGCTGTAAAACAACTCCAATTTTATGACGTACATCTAGAGGATTTTTGATAGCATCAACCCCAAGAATAGAAAGAGAGCCTTTTGAAGGTGGGATTAATGTTGTTAGTAATTTTATTGCAGTAGATTTTCCAGCTCCATTTGGTCCTAAAAATCCAAAGACTTGACCTGATTTTACAGATAGATTGATCTCATTAACTGCCCTTACTGAACCGTAAGATTTTGATAGATTTTTAGCTGAAATACAATTCACGATGCGTTTTCCAGTCTTCTTACTAAAGTAGTTACTGTGGTTAATCTGGATAATCCTAATCTAGAACTGTGCATTCAAGGGTTAACGAATTCATCGACAAAGAGTAAAAATAGAATTCCCCCCCCCCTCACAGGCGTAAATTTGTGCTATGTTTTGAAAGGTAAGGTTCACAAAAGAAAATCAATAATTATCTATAATTTAACGGAAGTATATGTCACCTGTTAGTTGGAGTTCAATTTCATCAGTGGGAGGTTCACTAAACGATGAAAAGTTACGTAACGAAATGACGAAAATTATAAATGAATTTGGAAACACACTCGAGAACAAATGTACTGAGAAAGGGATTAACAAATTTGTTTTTACTATTTTCAAACCATTTAACATCATAGGTATACTTACAAAGAATACTATATTTTTTGCATTTTCAACTTTGTCTGGTGGAACATCCTCACAATTATGGCATGATTTTCGAGATAATATTCCGGAACCTACAATTGAGTCATTAAATCAAAGTATTGCACAACAATTAGGATGGGATAAAGTTTGGTATGTTCATTTTCCACTTAACATTATAGAAATGGATTAAAATTCTAGAGAAAAATTATTAACACAAGTTGCAGATAATGCAATTAATACGACAATATTACAGGCAGAAAAGAACGCAAAACTTGTTAGAATTAATCCTATTTTTCAAGGAAGAGAATTTTCCATTGAAGATAATTTATGTTTTGTAATTATGCCATTTCGTGAAAATTTTGATAGGATTTATAAAAATAATGTTAAACCTATTGCTACAAAACTTGACTACAGAGTACTAAGAGCAGATGATATTTTTACACCTACGGTGATAATCGAAGATATTTGGGAACAGCTCAACAAAGCCAAATTCATCATAGCTGATGTTACAGGTAGAAACCCAAATGTTTTCTATGAACTTGGAATTGCCCATACTATAGGAAAAAAAGTAATAATGATTACTCAAAATGAAGACGATATACCTTTTGACGTTAAACACATTAGACATTTTAAATATGCCGACAATGAAAATGGGTGGACAAAACTAGAAAGCGATCTTGAGAATTCTATTAACGCGATTTAATTTTTTTCAGAATTTCTCTCTTGAAATAATTCATAGATAAAGGCACAGACTCATTCATAATTCTATCATCCATACTTAATCCTTCCCAACCAAAACCTCTTCCTGTCTGCATTTAGATTAAACTCTCGTATCTCTGGTTTAACCTTCCCAATATCTTTGATTCTATTTTGAAGAATAGAAGAACGTAGTCTATTATTTCTATTTACAACAAAACTATAGTACAATCTACCATTCTTCTCAAATGTTTCTAGATGTTCAATTTCTTTTCCATTTAGTTTTCCTAATTCTCTTTGTTTCCATTTACCATTGAATCTATAGAACCCATTCTGTAGCACAAACACATCATCAGACTCATTGTCAAACGAAAAATCACCTAGCATGGTAGAATTCACATCTAATTTCTTGGTTGTACATATGGAATCAGTGGCAAAGAACACCACATCCTTCTCAATGTCATGTTTACGCACAAAATCATACAATTGGGCACGTGTAAACCCAGTGATAAAGGCAAAAATCACAGGATTGAACAAATTTCCAATCTTATGGTCTATACTTTGTCCTGTCTTACCGTAAATAGAATTCAGAATAATCTTGATTGGTAATTGTAAAGGATTGTTCCGTTCCTTTAGTTCCATTCTTTTCTGATATAGATTTTGAATAAATTCACGGTATGGATAAATATCTGAATTGGGTATAAACTGGTATCCTTCAAGAATCCTGTAGAAGGTTTTACTTTCGCAGGCTTGAAGTTCTTGTAATGTAACAGAGCAAGTTTTCTTGCGATCTAACGATCGAATATCCAGTAAAATATTCAAATAAAGATGAAATTTTTATTAATACACCTAGTTTAGACACAATGATTTGTCTGAATTTGATGAACTTTTACAAAAATTACTAGAACAAAAACCAGAATTAACCCGTTCTGATATTGAAGAGCAAATTAAACAAAAGAAAGAAAAGATTGGTGCAGGATATCTGACAGATCAAGGAGCACTGTTTCTGATCGCATCAGATTATGGAATTTCATTATCAGAACCACTAAAAGTCGAGATGGGATTAAAGGATCTTTATGCAGGTGCAAAGGAAATTTCACTTGAAACTAGAGTTCTTAATGTATCGCCAGCAAAACAATATTCCCGAAAAGATGGTTCACCATTTTATCTCAGATCAATGACAGTGTATGATGCAAACTCTACAGCAAGCGTAAAACTTTGGGATGAAAAAGCAAATCTTCCAGGAATTGAAAATCTGAAGCCAGGTGATTTGATAAAAATTATCAAGGCCTATGTGAAATCAGACCTTAATGGTTCTCCAACAATCAACATAGGTTCTGGCTCTAATATCGAAGCAGTCGATAACGATAGTGACATTCCTACAATAGAGAAAATTGCAAAAGATGTAAGTGAGATTCAGGAAGGCCAAAAAGATCTAGTAGTTTCAGGTATTATTGACGGTATGGTAAATACTATGAACTTTACAAATTCTCGTGGTGAGCCTGGGAAGGCACTTAGAATGAGACTAAAAGGCAAGGATGGAACAAGTATGAGAGTTGTTCTTTGGGGGAAAGATGAGAGTGAATTACCAAATATGATTTCCCAAGGAGCAAAAGTAAGATTGTTAGGAGTCAAAGTAAGACCAGGGAATCAAGGATCAGAGATTCATGGTAATGAATCTACTATGATCAATATAGAAGGAGGAAAAGAAGCAGAACCACTCATTACAAGAGTTTTGTCTATTGCTACAGCAGATAATGGAAACAATATGATTTTAGCAGTTGATAACAAGAAAAATCTGTACAATATTAGTGATTATTCTAATTCAACAAGTATTTGCAATGAGGGAGACGTGATAGAATGTATGCCATCAAAAGTATATGGAAATTCAGTTACTTTAGATAGTAATTCATTTGTAAGAAAGCTAGAAAACGATGAATCCATTCCATCATTGTCTCAGATTAGAACAAAAATTAGTGATGTTAAAGTAGATAGAGACTATTGTATCGAAGCAATAGTTTTGAGAGTCCCTGAAAGGAGGGAAGTTCAAACAAAGTCTGGAGAATCAATTTCATTATCTGAAGTATTTGTTGAAGATGATACGGGTCAAATTTGGATCAAAGGCTGGAGAAATCAGGCTAGACTTGTTGACAAATGTGAGTTGGGTGAAATCATTTCTGTAACAGGTTTGAGTGCAAAAGCAGGTTTAGAAGGAAGAATAGAGTTGTTTCTAACACCGTTTTCAAAAGTCACAAAGAAGAACTAAGAATCCCAAAATCCTCGAGTTACAACATACTGTCTTTCTGCTTCGTAAATTTGTTTGAATAAGTGTTCTTTATCAACCATATTTCGCAAAATTCTAGCTGCAGTATCTGCTCCTACACCGTATCCAGATATTACAGTAATTGCAGTCTTTCCAAAATTTTCAATTAAGGAGGATACCTTCCAGGCTCGATCAAACTTGTGTTTTTCCTCAGAGGTAAGCTTTTTTCCATCATGCTTTTTACGAATAATTTTAGGCAGATCATAGTCAGAGTAGAATGTTGCAGTGATTTGTCTTCCCTTACAATATGGGCAAATCAAGATATTTTTGACCTCATTTGTTTCAATGACCTTTTCCCATTTTCCACATCTTGCGCATATCAATCGATGCTTGGTCTTTTCAAGTCTGGCTTTGACAAGATCAAGAATTCCTTTGTCAAGATTTGTAGGAGATGAATAATATTTTGTAGTATGATCTAAAATTGGCTCGGCAAGTTTTGAAAATTTATCAACTTCTATCCATTGTGTAGAAATTTCATTGTCTCTTATCTTTTTTAGAATTTTATCAGTATTTGACAAATCATATTTATCATGGAATAATTCGCGTAATGCTTCTTTAACAAGAGATGTTTTAGAATACCTTTCATACAAAAATCGAGCAGACTTTTTTTCATATATTGCACCTCGTCCAACAACACCAAATTTTTTTGCAACACACCAAGTTCTCCAATTAACATTATGAGTTCCTGCTAAGGAAGCAGTAACCATAGAATAGAGATCATAATCATCCCTTAAGACTTCTAAGAAAAGTTTTTCAGATATTCTAGATCTGGAAGACAAAACTATTCGATATCCATCACTTCTTGAATCTACCATTGAACCTAACATTGAAGAAAGCATTGAAGAAAGTAAAGTTGATAATGTCGCGTTAATTTTTGTTCCAAAACATGAATGGATTACAATTGAACCCTGTGTTTTACTTGATTCTATTACTACGAGATTCTCATTTGGTATTTCAAAACTTAGGTTTTCAATAGTTTTATTGATTAGAGTCAATGAACCATTTTTTACTTTGGTGCGAAACAGGCCAACTTTCTTGGCCGTATTGTAATCAATGGGGATTGTTTCACCCTCCCAGTATGGAACAGTGATTCCGCCTCCTCTAAACGGTTCAACATTAACTGATAATGATTTTTCGTCTACGCTAAGAATTCTCCATTGAGAGCCTTTCAGAACAAAGATATTTCCTGAATCACCAAAATCACCAACAAATCTTTGATCCAAGGTACCAATGATTTTCTTTCCCACACTATCAAAAACCTTAAATTTTAAAATGTCAGGTATGGTTGAAAGATTCTCAAAGTAATATTTGAAAGAACGGCCTTTTTTCCAAAAAGCCATTTTGGTTCTATCAAAAAAAATCAAATAGTTAGAGTCTAGTAAATCTAAAACTCCAGTTAATTCATCTAGATGTAAATTTCTAAATGGAAATGCATGAGTTATAGTTTCAAATGCAAAGTCAACAGAGATCTCACCCATCTGCATTGTCATTCCTACTAGATGATGTGCAAGAACATCTAAAGAGCCATCATGAATTTTTTGCTCTTCGATAGAACCTTCTTGAATTCTATCAAGAATTGCTCTTGCTTCAAATTCGTCATCAGAGTTATTTGTAATAATCAAACCTTTTGCAGATGCATCTCTGTTATGTCTACTTCTTCCTATTCTTTGAATAAGTTTTGATACTTGACGTGGTGAGCCATAATGAATGACTAATTCAATAGATCCTATATCCAAACCTAATTCTAGAGAAGAAGTACATACAACAATTCCACGTTTTCCCTCTCTTAATGTAATCTCTGTGTCTTCTCTTACTTCTTTTGATAATGAACCATGATGTAATTCAATGTTTATAGAAGATTTTTCTTTAAGAATTGATGCTAAGAATTCGGCCTCGCCTCTTGTATTTGTAAAGAGAAGTACAGGAGAATCCAAATTTTGTTCTTGGACATATTTGATTATCTCTTCTGCCACATCAGATATTGTGCCATCAACAAACTTTACTTCAACGTCATATTTTCTAATTGATGTATCCCTGACAATTTGGCACTTTCTTTTTGAACCCACTACAAACTTGCCTGCTTCTTCAAAATTTCCAACTGTTGCAGACAGTCCAATCTTTGTTAGTGGCAATTTTGAGGCTAGTTGTAGTCTTTCTATGCTTAGTGACAACTGAGTACCT
Source organism: Candidatus Nitrosopumilus sp. (assembly GCA_029864235.1). Taxonomy (GTDB): domain Archaea; phylum Thermoproteota; class Nitrososphaeria; order Nitrososphaerales; family Nitrosopumilaceae; genus HKST03. The sequence goes on along the minus strand of JAOTTW010000004.1, from coordinate 46,484 downwards.
CGTTCGCTGGCAAGTAATTCGTGAACTTCATCAATAACAATCCACTCTAGTTCAGACAATGCATTCAATATCTTTGGTTGCGTAAGTAAAATCACCAGAGTCTCGGGAGTTGTAATTAAAACATCTGGAGGGTTTTCAGTGATTTTTTTTCTGGCAGTTTGTGTCGTGTCTCCGTGTCTAATTTCTATAGACAAATCATTTGTCTGTGCATATTTTGTTATTCTTCTAAATACATCTCGGTTTAATGCTCTTAGTGGAGTTATGTAAAGTACTTTAATTTGACCAATTTTTTTTGAATTTTTTACAAGAGAGAAAATCGGTATTACTGAACATTCTGTCTTCCCTGAGCCAGTTGGAGCAATTATCAGGCAGTCCTTTTTTTGTAATACTAGAGGTGATGCTTTTTTTTGAATCTCTGTGAGATTAATGAATCCAAAATTTGTAAACAAAGAATAAATCTTAGAATCAGAAATTTTATTCTCCTGCTGAATTTGATTGTGTTCTTTCATAAACTATTACGCCAACTAAACCAAGCACAAATAGGACAACTATAATTATGGGAATAGAATCAAAAATTCCTGCCATTTGTAAACTAGGTAAATGATCATTAAATATCTTCAGTATGAGTTAATCCCGATTTAGTAATTTTATAAGAAAAATAGTTTTTGTTTGTCAACCATTGTGTTTCACCTTTAAATTTTGATGAAATTTTTGAGAGTTTAATTTTGATATGTGTAAATGGATCAACTGCTGATTTCATGTTTTCCACTTCCTTACCTTCAATATTTCTAATCATGTTTGTTATAACAACCGGAATTTTTTTGTTAATTGAAACAAGTGATAACTGACGCATAAATTTCATGAATAATGAATTTTTTTGAAATATAGAGTCTTCATTTTGATATTCATATGAAAATAAATCAGTAATGTTATCAATTACAATAAGAGAGAAATTTTGTTCATTCATGATTGCTATAGAGTTGATTTGTTCAGAAGTATTTGTTACTCGTAAAACCGTGATTTTCTCAAGTAAATTGTATTCTATATTTTGATGGGTTTGCATTTCAAGAATTCGTTCGGGTCTAAAACCTCCTGTCGTATCCACATAGAGAACATTTCCTCCATTTTTAATCGAGTTTATGCAGATTTGTAATAGTAGTTGAGTTTTTCCGGTTCCATTAGCACCATAGATGTCAGTAATGACGCCATTATGAATTCCTCCTAAAAGAAATTCATCTAATTTTTCTAATCCAGTAGAGAACATTTGGTTAATTATCAGAAAATGATGAAAAAATTTAAGGAATTTCATGATTTACAAACGAGGTAAGGCTTTTATTCTAGAGAACAACGTATGCAAAACAAGTGAATAATTAGTGTCGCAAACAAGTGCAAAAAGACCATTAACAACACTTCAGAAAAGTACAAAGAAGAAAGTAACAGTTAGACTGAAAAATGAAGTTGAATACAAAGGTAAAATGGATAATGTGGATTCTTACATGAATTTGATTATGACAGATGCTGAAGAACTTCATGATGGTAAAGTTATTGCAAATTATGGAAGAGTAATAGTCCGAGGTAATAATGTATTATTTATTAAACTAGAAAATGAACTCTAACAATTAGTGGTTCTTATGACTAACAATTTTCTATTTACGTCAGAGTCAGTGACTGAAGGTCATCCTGACAAAATTTGTGATCAGATCTCAGATGCATTTTTAGATGAATTTCTTAGACAAGATCCTGATTCCAGAGTGGCTGTTGAAACAATGGTAACCACTGATTTTGTAGTTGTTGCAGGAGAAGTTACTTCCAAAGCCAATTTTGATAAAAAAGCACAAGAAGAATTGATTAGAAAAACAATCAGAGAGATTGGATATAACAATAAAGATTTGAAGTTTGATACAGAATCTTGTGAAATAACGTTACGCCTGCATGCTCAAAGTCCAGATATTAGTCAGGGTGTAACTCCTACCGAGGATCATGAACAAGGGGCAGGAGACCAGGGGTTAATGTTTGGATATGCATCAAACGAGACAGAAGAGCTTATGCCTATGCCAGCTTTACTAGCACAAAAACTTGCACAGAAACTAGCTGAAGTAAGAAAAAGCAAGGTTCTTTCTTGGGTAAGGCCAGATGGAAAAACTCAGGTATCTGTTAGATATGTAGATAATAAACCAACAAAGATCGAAACTGTTGTTGTTTCAACACAACACGCACCTGATATTTCTCAAGAAGAAATATCTAAACAAGTAATTGACAAAGTGATCAAACCAGTCTTGGGAAATCTTTGGAATAATGAAATAAAAATTCACATAAATCCCACGGGAAAATTTGTAATAGGTGGTCCGCATGGAGATGCGGGATTAACAGGAAGGAAAATCATTGTTGATACATATGGTGGTTTTGGAAGACATGGAGGTGGTGCATTCTCTGGAAAAGATCCTTCCAAAGTAGACAGATCAGCATGTTATATGTGCAGATATATTGCAAAAAATTTAGTTGCTGCAGGATTAGCTGACAGATGTGAAGTTCAAATAGCATATGCAATAGGGGTTGCAGAACCGGTATCACTTTATGTTAATACTTTTGGAACAAACAAGATTTCAGAAAAAGACATCGAGGAAATAGTTAGAAAGAATTTTGATATGAAACCTTCTGGAATAATATCACATCTTGATTTGAAAAGGCCAATTTATAGAAAAACTGCAGCTTATGGACATTTTGGAAGAAACGAGCCAGAATTTAGTTGGGAAAAAACTGATAAAGCAGATGCACTAAAGCAGGCTGCCCGACTGCAGTAGTTCAATTATAGATTGAAATTTCATTTTAGAAAGATTCTTTAATTTTTTGTGATTTCCTTTAAAACTACCTATTAAGAGATTTAAATCATCAACGCCAAAACCATTTTTGGAATTTAAAATTGCTTCATAGTATGCAGTTTCTAGATTAATTTTTTTGATTTTAGTTCCTGTTCCACGTGAAAATTCTCTTACATATTTTTCAAATGTGATTGATTCATCACCTACAAGATCCAAAATTTTCTTTGTAAATTTTTTTTCTTGTATTGCTTTGAAAAGAATTTTACAAACATCGTTTATGAATATAGGTTGTATGGAATATTTTCCCGAACCAGGGATTTGGATTATACCATTTTTAGTTTGTAATTTAAGAAATTTTGTAAAAAGATCATCTTTTCCTACAATATATGATGGTCGAAATATAGTAAAATCTAATTTTGAGTTAATTATTTGTTGTTCAGCCCTATATTTAGAAATAAAGTAACCTAATGTAGTATTTTTTGAAACTCCTAAACCACTTGTATAAACTATTTTTTTAATATTTGCTTTTTTACATAAATTAATAATTTTTTTTGTAAATTCAAGATTAATTAAAGAATAATCATTATTAACGGTCTGTTTTCCAATACCAACCAAATGAATTAATGCATGTGACTTTCTAATTTTAGGTAAAATATTTTTTTCATCATAGTTTTTTGAGACAATTTTAGTTTCATTTTTAAATTTTTTAAAATTATTTCGAGATATAGAAATAGTTTTTATATTATTTTCAAACAGAAATTTTCTTACATTTCTTGCTACAAATCCACTAGCACCTGTTACCACAACCTGAAAATTATCAGACATATTGTAATTACTGCTTTTGTTTCAAATATAATCTAAAGATTTTATCAAGATTTTCAGGATGTTTAAAATTTTGTAACTGAATCAAACAAGAGTTAATACATCAAAAAAATTATTAAATTTGTGGAAGAGATCAGAAAAGAAAAACTTAGGACAGGTTATACGACTGGCACTTCAGCTACTGCAGCCTCAAAGGCTGCATTATTGTCTATAATTCATCAAAAAAAAATTGAGTTGATAGATGTCAAATTACCTAAAGGAATTTTAATCAAAATTCCAATTCATTCTTGTGATTTTTGGGAAAACACCTCAAAATGTTCTGTGATAAAAGATGGTGGTGATGATCCCGATGTCACACATGGTGCAGAAATCATAGCAGAGTTGTCATTTACAGATAAAGTTAATGAGATAGAAATTGATGGTGGTGAGGGAGTAGGTATTGTTACAAAACCTGGATTGGGTCTTGAATTAAACAAACCAGCAATTAATCCAGTACCAAAAAAAATGATTAATGAAAATCTTAGAGACGTAGGTAGTGAAGTTCTTAAAAAAAAGGGAATCAGAGTGGTCATTTCAGTTCCAAAAGGAAAAGAATTGGGTCCTAAAACAGATAATCCTAGAATAGGGATTTTAAATGGAATTTCGATTTTAGGTACAAGTGGGATTGTAATTCCATTCTCAACTGCATCATATGCTGCATCTATAAGACAAAATCTAGATGTATCTATTGCAATGGGAAATGATACAGTTGTTCTTACAACAGGTGGAAGGAGTGAGGATTTTGCAAAGAAAATTGTGAATTTGCCAGAACATTGTTTTGTTCAGATGGGAGATTTTTCAGGATATACAATTCAGCAATGTGGGAAAAAAGGGATCAAGAAGGCGTATGTTGTAGGGTTTATTGGAAAATTGGCTAAAATGGCTGCAGGTGTAAAACAGACTCATGTTAAAGGCTCAAAAGTAGATATGAATTTCTTGTCAGATATTGCCAAAAAATGTAATGCAAGTAATGACGTAATTGAAAAAATAAGAGAGGCAAATACTGCCAGGCATGTAGCAGAAATAATCAAAGAGAGTAATGTTGAGGGGTTTTTTGATGAAATTTGTAAAGAAACTTACAGGCATATGAGAAAGCATTCTGAGAAAAATATTCCTTTAGAGATCATATTGTTTGATTTCGATGGAAGTATTTTGGCTAGAAAATCTAGGGAGTAAGGTATTTTATTAAATTTAGAAAGTTTTGATTATGGACAAAGTTTCAGTTCTTGCAATAACAAAAAATGGTGTAAATATAGGCATAAAATTAAAAGAAAATTTTCCATCTTGGAGAATTTATGCACCATCTAAATTTGAAAATGAACATAAAATAGAATGGTATTCAGAATCTACAGCTGAAAAAATTGTCAAACTTTTCAAAAGTAATGATGCATTGATTTGTTTATTCTCATTAGGAGCAGTTATACGATTAATTGCACCACATCTGAAAGATAAGAAAACTGATCCTGCAGTAATTGTAATTGATGACAAAACTAATTTTGTGATAAGTGTGTTGTCAGGACATATTGGAGGTGCAAATGAACTAACTCATCAGATTGCTGGAAAATTAAATGCAATTCCAGTAATTACAACAGCTGCAGATGTAAACAAGACAATTGCAGTTGATCTTTTAGGACGAGATTTTGGTTGGAGGATAGATGATGAGTCTACAGTTACTAAAGTTAGTGCATATATGGTAAATGAAGAAAAGATAGGAGTTTTTCAGGATGCAGGTAATAAAAATTGGTATAAAGAAATACCAAATAATGTCAAAATTTTTGATAGTTTAGAAGAATTGATAAATTCTGATTCAAAAGGATTTTTAGTAGTTACAGATAGAATGCTTGATGGAGAGTTTCTGAGAGAGTCTGTTGTTTATCGTCCTCCAAGTCTAGTTGTTGGCGTGGGTTTACATTGGGATACTAGAAAGGAAACAATCAAGGAAGGTATTGATTTTTGCATGAATAGATTTAAACTTAGTCCAAAATCAATTGCAAAACTAGTATCAATCAAGAAGCCTGAAGATGTTCAGGGACTAGTTGAAGTTGGAAAAGAAATGAAAGTTCCTGTAGAGTATGTGAATAGAGAAGATTTGGCCAAAATTTGTGCACCAAATCCCTCAGAAAGAGTAAAGGCATTTGAAGGAACTAGTAGTGTTTCAGAGGCAGCTGCAATAAAGATATCTGGAGGAGAGTTAATTGTAGAAAAACAGAAATTTCCACCAAATTTGACTATAGCAATAGCGAGGAAATTAGATTGAAGCGTGGATTATTGTTAATAGATAGAGGAAGTCGTGAAAGAGAAGCATCTGAAGAACTTGAGATAATTTGTAAGCGAATAAAAGATAAAGGTAATTATATTTTTACTGATTTTTGTTTCCTGGAAGTAGAACCACCCTTTATTGAGGATGGAATTACAAAATGTATGAAGCAAGATATTGATGCATTAACTATAGTTCCCTATTTTCTATATCCAGGGAAAAAAGTAAAGATTGCAGTTACAGATGCCATGAAATATCAAAAGGATACCAATGTAAAATTTGTCATAACAAAACCTATGAGTATGCATAAAACTTTGATAGAATTAGTACAAAATAGAATATCTACATCACTAAATGAGAATAACGTATCAACTCCCCACAAAGAAATAGATGTACTAGTTATTGGACATGGAAGTAAAGATCCCAATGCACAAATGTCATTAAATTATGTTGTAAATGGATTAAAAGAAAGTTATCGTAATGTTAATAGATGCTGGTTAGAAATAGAACAGCCAGATATTTTTGAAGGTATTAAAACATGTGAAAAAAATAATCCCAAAGTACTTGTGATTGTCTTTTATTTCTTGCATGAAGGGGCACATGTAAAAACAGATATCAATAATGATCTTTTACCTGCTCTTAAAAAATCAAATATGAAAAATGTCTATATCACTAAACATTTGGGAATAGATGAAAAAATGATTGATTTGATAGTTGAAAGAGCAAAAGAGGTAGAGAATGCAAACTAAAAAAGGTCAATCAATCGAAGATGCAAGTATGCAAATGATTGAAGATGAAGTTGGAGAACATCACTATAATGAAAAAGAATGGGCTATAGTAAGACGAATAATTCATTCAACTGCAGATTTTGATTTTGTTGGAAAAAATAAACTAATTTTTCACAAAGAGGCAATTAAGAGTGGAATTAATGCACTAAAAAATGGATGTAGTATTATAGTGGATGTCAATGGTGTGATCGGATTATTAAATAAGCAAAATCCAAAAGATTTTGGAAATAAATTAGTATGTAAAATTTCGGATCCTGAAATAATGGAATTGGCAAAAAAAGAAAACAAGACTCGTTCCCAAGTATCTATGAGAACAGCAAAATCAGAAATTGAGGGTGGAATTGTGGCTATAGGAAATGCTCCAACTGCTCTTTTAGAGGTGATTCAAATGGTTAAGGAAGGAATTGTAAAACCTGCATTAATTATTGGAATTCCCGTAGGTTTTATTTGTGCATCAGAATCAAAGGAAGAACTATGTAAGTTGAAACAGGTGCCATTTATTACAAATATTGGTAGGAAGGGAGGAAGCTCTTCTGCGGCTGCAATAATTAATGCATTATATAAGCTTGTAAAGGCAGAGTCATTTTCTTGAATATTTTATACAGTTTTTTATGAAAATTTTAGCATAATCAGAACTATCAAAATAGAGATGTCCATAAGAGGCAAGTGTATTGTATTGAGTCATTCCATCTTGATAATTTTTAATACCATCGCCTATTTCCAATTGATAGGAAAATTTGGAATCAGAAGATATTGAAGTTAATTCTGAATAATGGAATTCATGTCCACGTAATAAATGCAATTTATCAGAAATAATATTTTTTGAGAGGATTTTCCCTTTTGTATAGTTTAATTTCATTTTTTTGGTCATCTTTGTTTCTGCATCAAAGAGACCTATCATTCTGTATTTCTTATTACCATAATCAATTAATTTTGTAAGATACATTAAACCTCCACACTCAGCATAAATAGGCATATTTTGTTCTGATAATTTTTTTAAAGATTGTCTCATTGTGGAGTTTTTTTCTAGCGAATCTCCTAAAATTTCTGGAAATCCACCACCAATGTAAATTCCATCACAGTTAGGAATTTTTTTATCTTTTATCGGGCTGAAAAATTGCAGTTTTGCTCCATTACGTCTTAATGATTCAAGATTGTCATAATAATAGAAATTAAATGAATTATCTAGTGCAACTGCAATTGTCGTATTTGATTTTTTATAGATTAGTTTTCTTTTCTTTTTTAGTGAAGTTTGATTTTTTATAATTTCAATAATTTTTTCAATATCTAGTGAATCAGCAATTATTCTTGATATTTTTTGAATTGTTTTTTGTAAAGGTTTTTCACTCATTGTTGAAATTAAACCTAAATGACGTGAGTCTAAAGCAAGATCAGTATTTTTTGGAATTATACCCACAATAGGAAGTTTTGTTTTTTCAAGGGCTTGTTTGCATAAGTTTTCATGTTTTTGACTGCCAATTTTGTTTAGTATTATTCCTGAAATTCTAGAGTTTTTGTGAAATTTCTGAAAACCCAATGTCGTTGCAGCAATAGACCTGGCTGTTTTACTGGCATCTAAAACCAATATTACAGGTGAATTGGTCAATTCAGCCACATGGTGAGTACTTGCAAAATTTGAACCCCCTTCAAAACCATCATAGAAACCCATAACGCCTTCAATAACTGAAATGTCTGATTTGGAATTTTCAATAAAACTTTCCAAGAGTTGATTTTTTCCCATAAGCCATACATCTAGATTGAAAGCTTTGGTTTTTGATATGCTGGAAAGATAAGTTGGATCTATATAATCAGGACCTACCTTAAATGGTTGTACCGAAAAACCGTTTTTCTTTAATGCATATATTATAGCACATGTAATCGAAGTTTTTCCAACTCCACTAGTTGTGCCTGCTAAAACAATTCTAGGTATTTTCAATCGTATATCTAGAATTATTTTTTATTTAAATTGATACATTCATCAAAATTCTGAATGTTTTTACTTAGATAATAATTAAAAAATACGTGGAAAAAGAAGGCCTGACCATTGTATATACTGGAAAAGGTAAAGGCAAGACCACTGCAGCGTTAGGTCTTGTGTTAAGGGCAGTAGGTTATGGGAAAAAAATTTGCATGATTCAGTTTATCAAAGGTTCTTGGCATTATGGAGAGATGTATTCATCAAAAAGATTAGAACCTGAATTTGAGATGGTTGCTATAGGTAAGGGATTTGTTGGAATAATAGATGATAAAAGCCCAAAAGAGGATCATGCAAGAATTGCAAAAGAGGCTATCAAAATTTGTTTAGAGAAAATTCAGACGGGAAAATATGATATCATAGTCTTAGATGAGATAAATTATGCAATTAATTTGGGATTGGTAAAAGTAGAAGATGCTATAAATTTGATTAAATCCAAACCTGATAAATTGGATCTTATTTTAACAGGAAATTATGCAAGAGAGGAAATAATAGATTTGGCTGATTTGGTAACTGAGATGAAGGAGATAAAGCATCCTTTTCAACGTGGCATTAAAGCTAGAAAAGGAATTGATTTCTAACCAGCAACATTAAATTACATAAGAAATGGTTTTAGAAGAAATGTCTACTGAAATTCAAGAGATGCCAGAGCAAGGTGAAATTGTTCTAGCTACCATAACCAAAATTATGGATCATGGTGTATATGTTACATTAGATGAGTATGATGGAATTCAGGGATTTTTACACATCTCTGAAATTGCACCAGGATGGATACGCTCAGTTAGTAGATTTGTAAGAGAGGGGGAGAAAAAAGTTCTACTTGTAAAAAAAATAAATCTTGAAAGAGGAGATATTGATCTTTCTTTAAAACAGGTATCTAATGACCAGAAAAAACAGAAACTTAAGGAGGTTAAAAAATATGAAAAAGGAAAGACTCTTTTACAAAGTGTTCAAGAAAAGATCAAGCTTTCTGACAGTGAAATTGAAAAATTGGAAGACAGTATTTATTCAAAATATGATTCAGTTTATGATGCGTTTATCGAAATAGGCAGAAATGGAATTAGTTCAATAAAGGAACTCAAATTAAATAAAAAAACAGCAGCAGCTATTGAAGAAATTTGTTCAAAAATCAAATTACCTTCAGTAGAAATTCGAGGCATAATGGAAATTACAAATAACAAATCTAATGGTATTGAAATTATTAAAAAGATATTACTTGATGCAATGAAAAAAAACTCAAAAATTGATATTACTTATTTAGGTGCACCAAAATATAGATTATCTATAAAAGCAGAAGATTTCAAAACAGCTGAAAAATCCTTAAAACCAATAATTGAAGAGATACAAAAGAGTATAGAAAAAAGTAACGGCTCATTTAAATTCACTAGAGAAGAATCCAAAAAAACTAGAGAGGGTTGAATTGAGATTTCAGCTAAGAAAATGTATCAAATGTAATCAATATACACTTAAGGAAAAATGTCCCAGATGTAATGAAGAAACAATTTCTGCTCATCCAGCAAAATTTTCTCCTGATGATAAATATATGAGATATAGATTGGCTGAAAGATACAATTAGAATGAAAAACCAATTATTTGGTACAAAATCTTTGTTTCATAAAAATATTCTAATATTTTTTGGTTTCAAAATTCTAAGTACAAATTAATTGAAGTAGACTCACATCTATTGAAACTATGACATGTTTTGCACGTTTGGTGGAAATCTAGAGAAACAAGTTGCTGGATAACCATTGATTTGTAAAATTAGATAAAATTATGGTGCGTATTTGCCTTCTAGTTTTGTCTCATCGATAATATGATTTTTCATAGAATTTTCTATATCCATTTTTGTTGAGCCTTTTTCTAGACTAAGTTTTGTATCTAAGGCATATAATTTGAAAATGTATGTATGCTCTTTGTCAGGTGGTGCGGGTCCACCATATCCAATTTCACCAAAATCGGTTTTACCTTCAATTGAATCAGTAGGAATAGAATTTTCAGCAATTTCTTTTGTATCTGCAGATATATTCCATAAAATCCAATGAACCCAAATTTTTCCGACTGCACCCATAGCATCAGGATCATCCATAATCAAAGCTAATGATTTTGTTCCTTCTGGAACTTCACTAATTTTTAGTGGAGGATTATAATTTTCATTTTTATATCCATATTTTCTTGGAATGATTCCTTTGTTTTCAAAAGCAGTACTTGATAAAATCAATGTAATCATAATAATTCAAAGGGTCTCTAAGTTAAATTTTTCTAAGATTCTAAGATAATTTTATCATTTGAGAAAGAAATTACAGAACCGCCGGCTTGTTTAATCTGTTTTTTCAATGCCTTATCCATTGTTCCAATTATAGAACTTTTAGCTTTGACATAATTTAACAACTCTTTATCTGCAAAATCTCCAGAAATAGAAATTGTTTTAAAAAATTTTATAAAATTTAATGTAGCAGTTATATCCTGTTTTTTTTCAGGATTATTTTGTAACTTAGATAATTCATTCTTGACAACTTCTGGAACGACAAAAGAGATTGAACCTATTTCAACATCAATGTTATTAATATTCTTAATTCGCTTTGTAGCTAGATGAATTAAAAAGCTAGTATCACAGATTACTTCAACCAAGTATTCCTGCTCCGATTAATCTCCATCTGTCAGCAATTCTTCTGCTAATTGCAACATTTCCACCTTCAAAAATGCATGCAGGTCTTCGGAGTTTAATTTCAGCAGTTTTTGATTTAATTTTAGATACCTGGCCTAAAACAGGTGCAGTACCAATGTTTAATCTTAAAAGTTCTCCTGATTGAATAGGCATTACTTTTGTATCTTCAGTAGCACCAACAGCAGAATCAAAAAGATTTACTTCTAATTTGATGTCAGTGGAGTTTTCAGGAAGAATTCCGGGTTTTCCAATTACAGAGCCAATAAAAGAGTCACTTCTGGTCATTGCAGGATCTAATTTGGTTCCAATAGCAACCAATCCACCAGGTTTTACAGTATCAACAATTCCAGCTGCTGTTCCTAAAGAAGTAATTTCGGTTAGTAGTGGTTCATATTTTTTCTTTTTTTCATCCATAATTCCAGGTTTTATTTCAATTTCATCACCTACATTGAAGATTCCCTGTGTTAAACTTCCTCCAATAACACCTCCCTTGATGTTTTTCAACTTTGTGCCAGGTTTGTTGACATCAAAGGAACGTAAAACATGCATTACAGTATCTTTGGATTCGTCTCGTTGTGGAGTTTTGATGGTATTTTCTATTGACCCAATTAATGCATCAATGTTTAATCCAGATTGAGCAGATATAGGGATAATTGGAGCATTTGCTACATGTGTTCCTTTAACAAATTTTATAATGTCTTGATAATTCTGAAGTGCCTCATTATACAAAAGTAAATCAACTTTGTTTTGAACAATAACAATTTGTTGAATTCCAAGTGTTTGAAGTGCTAATAGATGTTCCTTTGTTTGTGGTTTTGGTACTTTTTCATTTGCTGCAACTAATAGTAATGCACCGTCCATCAAGGCAGAACCTGAAAGCATGTTTGCCATTAAACTTTCGTGTCCAGGACTATCTACAAAACTTACAACTCGTGATAGCTCACTTTCTTTTCCGCAATTGTTGCATTTTGGAGTAGTGGAATATCCTAATGGCTCTTCACAGTTTTTACATTTGTAAAATGCAGCGTCAGAATATCCAACACGAATTGTAATTCCACGTTTTAATTCTTGACTATGAACACTAGTCCATGAACCTGTTAATGCCTGAATGAGAGTAGTTTTTCCATGATCAACATGTCCAGCAGTTCCAATATTTACACATGGTTGATAACCATATTTTTTGATATACCACTCAGGAAGTGTATCTCTCCAATGCATGAGTCAAAATATAAAACTGCTATATGTTAAGCTATTCTTTTTTATTTTCTTCTGATGATTCAGTAGGTTCTTCTGTTGGAGCTTCAACTGGTAATTCTCCATCAAATCTGCAATTAATTTGGTATATTTCTTCAGAGATGGTATTTCCTCTCATAAGTTTTCTTACCCTTTGTCCAGTTTCGGCATTTTGTAATCCAACTCCTTTTGATAGAAGAATGTATTTTCTTGCAGAACCATGAACATCATTTCTCATAGGGACCCCTGATTTATCACTGCCACCCGTAAGTTTTAGGTTGCCAGTCAAACCTACAATTGTTGCATTAGTTTCATTACCTAGTTGTAAACCCAATAAAGGATTTGCATCGCTGTCTTTCAACTCTTTAGTGATAGACTTTCCTTTTACATCCGATATGGTTAACTTGAAATTTGCCAAGTATTCCAAAAAATCGTTGAACGACTAATTAATCTTTGGGCAGTATTTTTAAATTAAGATTAATCAATATAGTCATGGCAGATGAGATTACATGCCCCAGATGTGATAATAAAATGGTAGACATGCAAGCATGTCATATGTTTTGTCCAAGATGCGGAGCCCATTTAGATTGTTCAGATAAGGGAAATTTTTGGTAATCAAATACCAGGTCTTTTTGGAATATAGTCAGAGGCCATGTTAATTGCTTGATCTTTCATGATTTCAAGATAAGCATCATAATCTGCTTCAAAATTACAATGAGGACATTTTACATTAGAGATGTTCTCATCTAATATTGCAACATTTTCACATTCAGGACATCGAGCATCCATAATTGGATAATAAAATTAAGATATTTAATCATAATCAATGTTTTTGAGGTAGGCGGAATTAGTCTAGCTCGGTATGACGTCAGCTTCCCAAGTTGAAGGTCGTGGGTTCAAATCCCGCATTCCGCATTTTATAATTCCCTAATTGCTTGTTCTATAATTCCTCTGTCTGGAGCTTTGGGAAATAATTTTAAATATGTTTGAAGATCTTTTTTTGCTTCAGAATTTTTGTTTAATTTTTCTCTAATGTATGCTCTATTTTTGTAAATTTTTGCAGATCTTTTTGGGTTAATTTTGATTGCTTGATTGTAAGAATTTTCAGCCTTTTCAAATTGGTTAGATTTAAGATAAAAATTGCCCATTCCATTGTGAGACAAATATGATCTGTTATTGATTTTGAGACACTTTTCATAAAAGTTTAGACAGTCAGGAGAATTTTGTTTATTAAGCATTGCACCAGTTAGATATATTGCAGTTGAATTGTTTTGATCAAACTCAATTGCTTTTTTTAGAGATTCCAGTGCTTTAGTGTAATTTTTTTGAATTTCAAATCTTTCAGATATCAAACAAAGTCTATTTGATTTTACACTAGATTCATTTTCAAGTTTAATAGAAGATAAAATTTCAGAAGGGCCCAAGATTATCATCAGTCTTCCTTCTTCGGACCATTCTTGATCAAAGAGATCCTGAGGAATAGCTCCTTGTTGTTGCTCTCCTTCATTATTTCCTTTCTGAACATAATGAAAAATGGTTTTGACTTCATCATTATACCCACTAATCACTGATGCATGTTGTGTTATTTCTGGTATACCAGGAAGAAGTACAATTGGAGGAATTCCTGAATCAATAATTTTTTTTAATTCATGTAAGGAGGAATGGATGATTTTGCATGTAAGTCCATGTCTTTCAGCAGATTCAATTCCTTCAATCAAAATGCTGCCATTAAAATCAGGATATTGTTTCGCAGTTTCAATGGCTTCAGCCATGGATAGTTCAACATTCCAATACTTGGAGACAACATTGATAGGTAGGGGAAGGCAAATATTTTCTTCATCAACTAGAGGTAATAAAAGCTCGTGATCTGGTTGTTCCATGAAAAATAAAATTTTTAGAGTTATTAAAATCAATCAGAGAGAACAGAATTTTTCAATTAAATGATGACCGTCTTTGCTCATTTCAGGATGAAATTGAGTTCCAAAAATTGGCTTTTTTTTATATTGAATAATTTCATATTTACAGTTATCAGATTCTCCAATTGGAATTAGTAAATCTGGAAGTTTTGAAATTTCATAACTATGACTCTCAAAAACATGTATATTATTATTGCAAATCATGTTTTCCTTGTAAATTTTGATATTTTCATTACCTTTTTGAATGGAGTCAATTTTTCTAATGGTACCACCCAAAGTCAAAGCCAAAATTTCTGCACCGTAACAAATTCCTAATAACTTTTTATTGTTATCTATTGAATGTTTTACTATTTTGGAATTGATTTTGTTAGTATTTTTTTCATTTTTTCTTCTTCCCGAGAGAATAAAAGAGTCATATTTTTCAAGAAATTCTACATTCAAATTTTCAGGAGTTTGTTTTTCAAATTGAATTTTTTTTGAATTTAAAAAATCAATTAGATTTTTTGTATAGACAGAACCGTTATCAACAACCAACAACATAATTAAATTCTAAAATAGAGATAATTTAGTATTATTAAAAGAAAAATTGAGAGCAGTATTAATCTTAACTGCCTACTTCTATTGAGACATAATGCATTTCAGGTATACTGTCTTTAACAATTATTGTACCAATATTGAGATTATTCTCTTCTTGCCACATGAATACCCTATCACTTCTGGGTTTGACAAAGTCACCAATGAAGTTATTTAACAATTCTTCAGTTTCAGATCTATCATTTTCAGTAAAGAAGAAAATTTCTCCTTCCTTAAAAGATAGGGGAACTTGAATTGATGTAGGCTCTGAAATTGTAATTCCTTCCTGAGTAAATATCAGTTTAATGATATCAATTCTATCAGATTTATCTAATTCAACATAATCTAAATCAGCTGTAGTTGAAGCTGGTGCAACACCTGATACTTTTTTTAGATATGCTTCAAATGCTTCTTCCTGAGTATTGCCCAAGCCTACATAATATTCTCCAGTAAATGCAGCACCTACTGCAGCGATGGTTCCTAGTTGAGCAACAACGCCTCCTGCTCCAGCAGTATAAACTGGAATAAAGTAAATATCATGTTCGCCTACACGGTACAGAATATTATCTCCAATTCTAGGGTTTCTCAAAAGCGTCTTTAATTGTGCAAATTCTGGATCTCTATCTAGTGCCTCTCTAACTGCTGTTGGGCCGATTAATTTTGTTGTAGAATTTAGTGGAACCTCATAGAATTGTAAGTTACCAAGATTCGTCAAATCATTTTGAACTACCATATATCCTGCCAAATTTCTTCCTTGAGAACCTCGTAATTCCAATGAAAGTAAACCCAAGAACTCAGTTTTATCAAAACCAGGTGGTTTTGCTTCTACATAGTATGTATCTAATCCTCGAGGTATTTCATAAAATTGATTTGCCTGAATGAATGTCTCAACATCAGTTACATGGTAAATGTTGTACATTTCTGTTTTCCAATTAAATAGTTCTACAGGATATCTGATTTGTTCTTCAAGCCATGTTGGCATTGGTTGAAATTGTTCTGAATATTGACTAGCAAACATTTCAGTAAAGAAGTCATCACCTGTTTTCAATAACTGAATTTCACCATTATACGAATCAATTAAGGCGTATCCTACTAATCTCAAATATGGATTTCCTACAGACCATGGAACATCATGTGTATCAAATCCAATTATCAATGGAACTAACCAGTATGAATTTTTACCGTCAGTAACTGGAAGAGAATCAAGTTCTTTACCAAATAGATCATAGAGGAAATAAGGATATAGAGTTTCCATTCTATCTTTGACATCTTTATATCTCATAATATGAACAGATTCGCCTGGAAATGATAGTAGAAAGTTTGGCTCAAAGATCCAACTAAGAGGTGGAGAAACATCTAATCCGCCTTGTCCACTGTATAATGCACCTCCCAATTCCGCACTAGTATCTCCACGTGAATTTGGATACGCAGACCATGTTTGCTCAAAAAGTCCACCTTCTCCATAGTAGATTTCTCTTTGTTTGAAAAATACACTGCTATCTACAATTTGTCCATCAGTAGCCTCTAGTGTCAGAAATCCATTAGGCACATGTGTGTATACCAAATGTTCGTTATACCATCTATTTTCAAGACTGACAGATGTGGGTAGAATTGGTTTCATGGACGCTGTCCAATATAGAGTATTATTAAAACGAAGAATATCATTGTCTTCAAAGTCTACATAAGGAATCAAACCAATCTCTGGCTTTAGTTTGGCAAATGCTGCCTCCCAATCCCAAACTCTGATAACGTCTAGAATATCACTGTTTTTACCAACATAATTTTTAATGTTATTTGGAGATACTGATTGTAGTTTAACATCATGAGTATTTTCTTGAACGTTGTTTAATTCACCAAGATACCTATTGACACCAATTTGTTGTGCAGTATATGGACCCAAGAACTCTATTTTTTTTGCATCTGCAATACTGTTGTTTACTCCTACAACCCCAGCAACAATAAGTATGATTACAAAAATGGTTGCAAATCGTATTATAACATCACGTTTAAACATATGAGTTAAAACACGGGCTCTAATTCTATCAACAAAAGAAAATGCAATTAGGGCAAAACCAATTACTAAAGTTCCACCAATGACATATCTAGTATTGTAATCAATTTGATCAGTAAAGAAAAGGTTGAAGCCTGCCCATAGAACGCCTATTCCTAAAATGGCTTCAATTGTTGAGACATAATTAAGATATCTAGGTTTTCCCTCGTTAGAATCTTTTAGAAAAGAGATTATCACATCAATGATTCTGTGAATTCCAACATACAGTACCAGTCGAAGCCCAATTGCTGCAAGCATAGGAGGAATTAGAATTACTAGTGCTGGAATCATTGGAACTACATTTTCAGTTGCATAATTTGGATCAGTATCAGGAGTCACAAAGGGTAGTGAAAATAATTTTGATAAATGTTCAATTCCTAAATTATTTCCATCAAGAAACGTCATAGCAGCAAAACCAAACATGATATTTGCAAAGAATGCACCAAAAAGGAGAATCTTTGTAATTTGCCAGATAATAAATTGGGGAGAACTTAGCTTGTAGTCTCTAAAGTTAGGAACGTTTGTTGAGATGTTTTGTTGAGCATTTCGTCCTAGAAAGCCTATTGCTGTATTAATTCCATACCAAAAAATTGATGAGCGAGCGGCAATGTTAACTCTAACAAGTGCTATAGCTGAAAGAATTATGGTTGAAATCAGTGTATAAAATAGAGGTTTGGTGAATTGATCCCCGAATTCTGTAAAATTCATTGATAAAATAACAGCTTGATTTCCCACAATAGCAAAAATTACAATACCAATTATGGCAATAATTCCTAATCTGATGTATTTTCCAGTATCAGGAGGTGGAGCTTGCTTATCAGTAGAGGCGCTATACAAAATCAACGTTCGTTGTGGTTAGGTAAATTAATGTCTTACCGGTAAAATGAAGATCTAGGATTATGCTTGAAGTGACTGTTTTTTGTAAAATCTAGGAAATTGATGCCAGTTTTTTGCAAATCATGTATGCTGCAGCATATGTTGGAACAGTGACTTTTTCATTGTCATAAGGACCAAATTTTTTGTTTTTCAGCTTAAATTCAATAGGACAATCTGCAATTATTTCTATGGTATCTTCATTAAGAAATGAAGCCTCCAAGAATGGATCAAATTTTGTAATATTTTTACAATAAATTTTTGTCAAACCACTTTTACTATTTATGGAACCAGGAAGTCTAAAAATTCTATGTATATCCATTGTAACATTAGGATCAATTTTAACCCCAATTCTGGTAGACACATCTTCTAGTTTTTTTTGAAAGGATGAATATCCGTTTGTAATTAATTCAGATATTATTTTGGAGCGCTTTGATTTTGAATCAAAAACATCTTTTGCAAATCTTCCTCTCCATCCTCTCTCATCAAAATTTGGAAATAAAGCACGATTTGGTTTAAATTTTTTCATTCCAAAAGTTTCAGGAATTACTCCATTGAACAAAATATAATCAGCTAACTCAGATCTTTCTCTAGAACCAAGTTTTTGGAATTGTGAGTTATATACATAAACATGAAATCCCTCATTTCCTGAAAAGTAAATATGAATATCATTTTTATCAATCGCAAAATCTTCAATTAATATCTCGAATAATTTTTTTACTTCAAGTTTTGATTTTTCAATACAGTTTTTACATGTAAGTGATTTTTCTTCTAACTTTGTTGAATTACATTTTTTCCATTGAATTTGTTTATTTGAAATTGTTTTACAATCATTACAAATAGATACAGTATGATTAGATCTACAATTTAAATTCAAATCTTTAGCATCGATGTCAAAAATTAGATCAGCTTCTTTCCAATCCTTTTCGTTCATTGGTAAATTAGGAAAAGAATAGTATGCATTAGAACAGTAAACATCAGAAGGAATATTTTTCATTAATAAAAGATGTAGTTCTTTATCATCTTTTATTGAAATGTGACGAGTCATTCCAGAATTAAATTTCTGAAATCCAAATTCTCTTTCAGCTGTTCTCTCAGGAACATGAATTAATTCAAAGTGATTAAAATAGTATTTCTTGAAAGAATCTTCAATAAATTTAACATCATTTTCATTCATTAGTTTTTCTTTTTTCCAAATTGAAGTGGGCTTATGATATTATTACATTCTGGTATTATAAAACACAGATTTTGAGTCTTTAATTTTTCACATGAAGGACACGAGTATTGAGTTCCACTGCCAGACGTTCCTGCTAGATGATTCAACTGATAGAGGGTAGTTTTTTCATTATAGTCAGGTGCATTTTTGAATAATGGTGCAATTTGTTGTACTAATCGTCCTTTTGATAACAGAAATGTTGCAAGCATGAATCGCCCTGAATGTGGGAGATTTTCTCCTTTTTCAAGAATTTCTATTGCGTGTTTAATACAGGGAGGATATTCTCCACTATCAACAATAGAAATAGAAAATTTTTTTGAATAAGAAATTAAATTATTTACAAATTTTTCAAAGCCAGAAATCATAGATGGTTTTTTTCCAGTTAAGATTTTTGAAGTGATAAAAGTTCCTAATTCCTTTCTAACTAGTCTAACAGTTTGATGTGGAGTAAGAAATACGAATCCATCTTCAACATGTCTGTTGATTAACTTCCATTCTCTTTCATGAAAATGAATAGAATGTTTTATGTAATCTGAAACGGATATGACAAAGAAATCATTATGTTTTTTTACTTTTATTGAAAATAAATCTTCAATTATTTTAATTGGTAATTCATTTGAATCAGTTGAAATATTTTTCAAATCTTTCTCAAGAAAAGCTTCAGCACGCATAGCCTCATTTAATGCAAAACGTTTAGCTAATGTTGGAATTCCAGTTAATTTTAGTAGTACAATTGACAGTAAGAAAGAAAAGACCTCTCTTGGAAGAGATGCAGTATTTGATGCCTGATTTTCAATGATATCAGATTTGTAAGATTGCGGATCGCCTTCGCATGCAGCATAGATTCTGTTATATGCTTTTTCAATCAAGGGAATTAGATCAGGATCGGTTCCAAATTGTTCTAGTGTAAATCCTTGTTCTTTTAAATACTGACCAGCATCGGCTAGAAAAGGATATTTTGCAATTTCATCTTGGCCTAATGCAAGCATGACATTGATTAATGATATTTACATAAAAATCTGGTTTTCTGTTTTTGAGCTTTATGCTAATTTAAATTATGTTTAGGAGAAATTTTCATAAATGCAGATTGGTTGTCATGTATCAATTTCTGGATCGATTGATAAATCAGTAGATAATGCAGTTGAAAGAGATTGCTCAGCTTTTCAAATATTTACAAGAAATCCAAGGGGATGGAATGCAAAGGAACTAGTAGAACAAGACATTGAAAATTTTAAAGGCAAGCTAGAAAACAGCAAGATAGATAGAATGGCAATTTGTGCACATATGCCATACTTACCAAATTTATCCACCCCAAAAAAAGATGGGTTTGAAAAATCTGTAAATACTTTGATAAGTGAGGTTGAAAGATGTGGAAAGCTTGGAATTCCATATTTGGTAACTCATTTGGGTAGTCATTTAGGAACAGGAGAAGAAGAAGGAATTAAACGACTTGTTAAAGGACTTTCAAAGGCAGGTCAAACGAAAAATGATGTGAAAATTTTACTTGAAAATTCTGCTGGGCAAAAAAATTCTGTTGGGGCTAATTTTGAACAGCTTGCAGAAATTTTTAATCAGTTAAAACCAGTAAAGAAATTTGGAGTGTGTTTTGATACATGTCATGCATTTGTATCAGGATATGACCTAAGAACTGATAAAGCTGTAAAAGAAACTTTTTCAGAATTTGATGACAGTGTGGGAATAGAAAATTTAAAGATTTTACATCTTAATGATGCTAAAGGAGAAATCGGTTGTAATTTAGATAGACATTATCACATAGGACTGGGAAATATTGGAGAGAAAGGTCTTGGGGCAGTGATTAAGACTGTAAACAAGGAAAAAGTACCAATAATTTTAGAAACCCCAATTGATGATGTTAGAGATGATTTTGAAAATATTAGAATTGTGAAGGGGCTTGTGTAGGAATTTATTCGGAAATTTTAAGAAAGTGATTAGATGAATTATGAAGATGTGATGAAATTAGCACTTGAGCGTGGATTTTATTTTCCAAGTTGTGAAGTATATAGTGATGCACAAGCGGGGTTTTGGGAGTATGGACCATCCGGTGTGAGTTTGAAAAATAAATTTTTAGAATTATGGAGAAGAGAGTTAATTCGACGAGATGGTATGTTTGAGATTGATGGTTCACAAATTATGTCAAAATCTGTGTTTGAAGCATCAGGTCATTTAGGAAGCTTTGCAGATCCTATCATAAAATGTAAAAAATGTAAATCAACTTTTAGGGCAGATAGGACTATATCTGAGATTTCAAATATGGAAATTCCTGAAAGTGCAGATCTGATAGAATTTGACAAAGCAATTTTACAAAGCAATATCAAGTGTCCAAAATGCAAAGGAGATTTTGAAAATACCAAGAAATTCAACATGATGTTCAGAGTTGGAATTGGACCTGAAGAGGAAGAAGCATATCTCAGACCAGAAACATGTCAATCAATCTTTGTCGATTTTCCAAGATTGTTTAAGATAATGCGTGGAAAGTTACCATTTGGAATTGCTCAGGTTGGAAAAAGTTTTCGAAATGAGATTTCACCACGCCAAAGTCTGCTTCGTCTTCGTGAGTTTTATCAGGCAGAAATTGAAGTGTTTTGTAATCCTTCAAGATTAAATGATGTAGAAAAGTTTTCAGAGATTCAAAATACCATAATTAGAATCCAGACAGATTCTGAACCTTTTGCAATGACATGTAAAGAAGCAATTGAATCAGAAATAGTTCCAAATAAGTTTGTGGCATATTATTTGGGAATACTAACAGAATTTTATGAAAAAACAGGAATTGACATTACAAAGAGTAGATTCAGAAAGCTTGGAGAGAAAGAAAAAGCATTCTATGCAGAAGCTGCTTTTGATTTTGAAGTAGAGACAACAATAGGTTGGCTTGAGCTTGTTGCATGTAATTATAGATCAGATTATGATCTTTCAAGTCATGCAGAAAAAAGCAAAGAAAAATTTGAAGTTATGGATAATGATAAAAAGGTACTACCACATGTCTTTGAAATTTCTATGGGAATTGACAGAAGTCTTTACACAATTCTTGAGCACAGTCTTAATGACGACAAAGAGCATGAAAGAATTGTATTATCTATTAAACCGTATTTATCTCCAATTCATGTTGGAGTTTTATCTTTGATAAAAAAAGATGGATTAAAAGAGAAAACCGATGAAATTTATCTTCAAATTAAAAGAAAATTTGATGCATTTTTAGATCATTCTGGAGCAATAGGAAGAAGATACCGCAGACTAGATGAAATTGGAGCTCCATTTGCAATAACGATTGATCATGAAACTTTGAAGGATGATACTGTTACAATTAGAAAAAGAGATTCAATGGAACAAAATAGAATAAAGATTTCAGAACTTGATTCAATTTTGACAGAATCACTTGCATATCCATAAATAATTTAAAATTTTTAAGTTTAATTTTTTGTTTCTAAATTAAATAATAAATTTTTTACAAAATTTTTCATATATTTATTGTAATGCTCATTAAATTATTTTCTTTTTTGTATAAATATGAGTACACGTTAATTGTATATCTTAAAGATTTAAGATAGAATATTTTATCTAAGAATATTATGATTTTGAATAGCTCATATTTTTAGAAAAATAATACACAGATTTTCATTTTCAATGAATATTAATCTAGTTTCAAACAACGATAAATTATTAGTGACAAAAGATAGATTTTTTGAATTACAAATTTTTGCATGTATAAAGATGAAATTAAAGTCAGAAATAAATTAAAAATTAATATTCTTTTAATCTAGGGGAGAATAAGAGTATGAAAGTGGAAAACCCTCAAGTATCAATAATTGTCCCAACTTATAATGAATCACAAAATATTATTGGTGTTTTGAAGTCTATTAGAAAGTGTTTTCCTGACGGATTTTCTGCAGAAACAATTGTTGTCGATGATAATTCTCCAGATGGGACTGGTAAAATTGTTGAAGAATACATTTCAGATTTAAAGAAATTCACTAAAAATAAAATAAGCATTATCCATAGAAAAGCAAAGGATGGATTAGCATCTGCAATTTTGAATGGAATACAAAATGCCAGAGCAGATACAATTGTTGTGATGGATTCTGATTTTTCTCATCCACCACAAATTATACCTAAACTTGTTTCGGCAATAAAGCAATATCAATATGATATAGCCATAGCATCTCGATATGTCAAAGGCGGGGCTGTAGATGGTTGGTCCCTAAAAAGAAAAATTATTAGTAAAGTTGCAACACTAATTGCAAGAAAAAGTTTAGGAGTTAAAAGTAATGATCCAATGTCAGGATTTTTTGCATTTAGGAAGAATCTCATTAAGGGATTAAGTTTTGATGCCATAGGTTACAAAATTCTTTTAGAATTATTAGTAAAAACGAAAGGAGTAAAAATTCAAGAAATACCATATACATTCCAAGACAGAAAATTTGGTTCAAGCAAACTTGATTCGGGTATTGTGATTGATTACATAAAATCAGTTTTCAAATTATACAGATATGGAAAAAATGTGGAAAAACAAGAACAGAGAACTTCTGTAAGATTTCTCTCAAAGGCAGCAAGATTTTTTACTGTAGGTGCATCAGGATTGGGTGTAAACTATTTAGTTTCGTTATTGTTTGCAGATGGAATTTCTAATTTATGGTATATTCATGCAACAACAATAGGCATTATTGTATCAATGACTACAAATTTTCTTTTAAATAAAATTTGGACTTTTTCTGATAAGGACTTTTCATTAATTAAAACTCTAAAACAATATGGAAAATTTGTTGTATTTAGTTCTCTTGGAGCATTATTACAACTAGGAATAGTATTCTATCTTGTGGATGTTCATGATATTTCTTATCCTATCTCGCTGGTTGGGGCAGTAGGACTTGCAGCATTTGGGAATTTTATTTTAAATAAAAAATGGACATTTAAAGAAAAATTGTGGAATTAAGAGATTCAATATTAAAATAAAAATAATGACTGTCGTCTTTCTCAACTAGCTACTCAAAGGTAGAAGTAGAGGATTGAGACGAAAGTCCTGTTGGTGATGGTACAGATGGAAATTTATCTCCTATCTGTTGCTCAGCTACTGCAGATGCTTCTTGTAGAATCTTTTCAGTTTCTTCACTTGAAACATCAGATTCCATGCTAAATGAGTCTCCTGCAAGAGAATCCATCATGAGTCCATTGAGTGTCTGGGTCATTGTATTCAATTCTGAATCTGCTTCTGGCATGAATCTTCCTAGTGATGACTTCAATCCCTTCATTGTAGACATCGCTGGTCCAATTGCTACCATAGCGTCACCAAGATCATGAATAGTTGTCAGTCTTAGTTGGACTTGTTCTAATGACATTCTCGCATTGCCGAGCATCTTTGTAACTTTACGAATTTCAGCTAATTCGTTAGACAAAACTCTACTTGTGCTAGTATCATGTTGCTGCATTGCTGTCACGACTCTCTGAAAGAGTTGCGCATCTCTTTCATGCAGTTTACCTAACATAGAGTCCATTTTTGAGATTTGGACCTGTAGTTTGTTTACTGCAGTTTGAATTCGTGGTTTTAATGCACCTTGAGGCTTTACTGCTTCACGGAGTTTGCCAGTTACGCCTTGAGTCTCTTGACGAGCCCAAGTCTTATCGAAGTTTGGCATGGTTGTTAATTTAAAAAAAAGGTCTTAATGGACGGTGTATATTTAGATCGACTTTAAACTAAATTTAGCTAACAAACTAATTCAGGATTAGTAGAGATTAATGGTGGCTAAAATCGCTATTTTTGATTCTGGGCTAGGCTCATTATCTATAATTAAAGAAATACAGAAAATTTCTAAAACAGAATTAATTTATTTTGGGGATCAAGAAAATTTTCCATATGGAAGGAAATCAAAGGGAGAACTAGAAAAAATCATTAAAAAATCAATCAAAATGCTAAGAAATAATTTTTCTCCTGATTTGATAGTTGTAGGTTCAAACACTCCTACAATTGTATTAGATATTGAAAATGAAAACATTATTGGGGTTAAACCTCCACTAAAAGAAGCTCAAAAAATTTCTAAAACAAAAAATATAGGAATACTTGGTACAGAGTCTGCAATTCGAAGTAGAGGATTATCAAAGTTTATCAAGAATTCTAATTTAAATCATAAAACCAAAGTTCATAAAATTTGTGGAACCGACTTGGTTGAATTAGTTGAGTCTGGAAAATTTTTTACAAAAAAATCATTGTGTAAAAAGGTTATTAAAAAAAAATTAGAAAATATTGTATATAAAAAAAATATTGATGTAATTACATTATCAAGTACACATTTACCATTTTTGAAATCTATTTTAGAAAATCAATTTCCAGGAATTAAATTTATAGATCCTGCAAACATAATTGCTAAAAAAATTTATCAGAAAATTAAAAATAACCAAGAAAATCAAAATAGACTAAAAGTTTTTTGTTCAGGTGATGTAAAAAAATTCCAAAGAAATCTATACAAACTTGGAATAAAAAATAAGGTTAATTTTTTGGCAATTTAATTTTAGCTTTTCTATATCCATGACTAAATTCTTTATCATAAAGTTTAGAGTATTCATATGATTTAGGTTGTATGACATTACTGATAATAACAATTGCAGTTCGAGTAATTTTTTCAGCTTGAACTTTTTTTACAATATTATTTAGTGTTCCTTTGATAATTTTTTGATCACTCCAACTTGCTCGATAAATCACAGCCACCGGAGTTGATTTTTTGTAACCTCCTTTAATCGCTTCTTTTACAAGTTCAGAGAGAAGATGAACACTGAGATAAAAAATTAGTGTGGCTTTGTGTTTAGCAAGCTCAGAGATTTTTTCTCTTTTTGGGACTTTAGTTCTAGATTCAGCTCTTGTAACAATTATTGTCTGTGTAACACCTGGAAGTGTTAATTGAGTACCTAATGCAGCAGCTGAGGCTAAAAATGCTGTAATTCCAGGAACGACAGTTGATTTCACTCCTTTTTTTTCTAGATTATCTATCTGTTCTTTTATTGCTCCATATATTGATGGATCACCATCATGTAATCTAACCACAAGTTTGTTTTTTTTTGCATTTTTATACAACAAATCAAAAATTTCTTCTCTAACTAATTTTGCGGCATTATGCAGTTTTCCTTTTTTACAAAGTTTTAAAATTGGCTGAGGAATTAAAGAACCAGAATAGACTATAATGTCTGCTTTTTGAATCAGTTTTTTTGCTTTAATAGTAATTAGTTCAGGATCACCTGGACCACATCCAACAAAAAATACTTCAGACACGTTTTACCACCAAAATTGAAAAATATTTTGTAGTAAAGGTAGCGTCATTGACTTCTCCTAATTTCATTTTTCTAATTATTTCATTTTCTGTTCCAAGATCCTGTCCTATAGCAAATATAGAATTATCTGGAAAACCAGATTCTTTTAATAATTTTATAACCTGATCAAAATATCTACCGTCTTTAAGAAAAACCATGGTTTCAGAATTTTTTGCAATTTCTTTTACTGTAGATAGATCATAACAAGAAGGAATGATTGATACTTTTTCTGCACCTTCTGCAATACTAACGCCAACTTTGGATGCAAATGTAAACATGGAAACAATACCAGGAATTACAGTAATTTTCATATCTGGATAGTTTTCTTCAATTTCTCTATGCATGTAAATCCAAGTACTATACAAGTATGGATCACCCACAGTTAGATAAACAACATTTTTTCCAGATAAGACTTTTTCAGCCATGATTTTGGCATTGTTCTTCCAAGTTTGAACTAAAATATCTTTATTTTTTGTCATTGGAAAAATTAGTTTAACAATTTCTTGATTTTTTGACTTATCAATTAATGAAGAAATGATTGATAGTGCAATGCTTGGTCTATCTTCTTTTGAAGCAGGACACATGATGACATCAGTATTTTGGATTGCTTTTACTGCCTTAACTGTTAAAAGATCAGGATCACCTGGACCCACACCAATTCCAATTAATTCAGGCATGAAAAGTATACTTTTCTTCCCAATTAAAAAGATAGATTATGATTTTGTTGCAGAAACTATAGTTACGGGATTTCGTGCCAGCATCATGGTCCCAGTTGAGGTTTTTCTGCTCTTAGATATGGTTACTTGTGTAATATCTACCGAATTAAACTCTAATTTATCAAGAATCTGTAAAACAGAATATAATGTTTCAATCAAAATAATACCAATCACTATTCTACCACCAGATTTCAGTTTGTTTTGACATTGTTCAACTATGTCTTGAGTATCTCCCCCAGTGCCTCCAATAAAAATCACATCAGCTTCTTTTAGATTAGAAATTTTTTGTTTTGCATTACCGAAAATAACTGTAACATTTGTTACACCAAATTTTTTAATATTTTTTTTTGTCAATTCTATTGCATTAGTATCATAGTCAATCGCAAAAACTTCACCAGAATCTTCTATCTGCAAAGCAGCTTCGATTGAAATTGAGCCACTCCCACATCCAATATCATAGACAATTTGCCCAGGACGTAATCTGGCCTTGCTTATTTGAATTGTTCTTACTTCTTCTTTTGTGATTGGAATGTTGTTAGTGCGTTCAAAAAGATCATCAGGTATTCCAGGAGTTTTAAAATTCCACATGAAACAATACCAATTTTAGAATTAGGGGATGGGAGAAGGAATACCTGTAACAGTAGTACTTCCATAAATTATTGTATTTGTTAAAACCCAGATAAATAAATAAATGAAAATATAACTTCCTATTCCTTGTGTAATAATTTTTTTCCTATCAGAAGATGGTAATTGTATTTTCATTCCTTTTGCAATCAATATAGTCACAAAAAAGACAGCAATCATAAATACAATTGAAGTCCATCTTTTTTCTTCCATATCTACAATATGATTAAAGAGTAAAGTGGCAGCAGTTCCAGCAATCACTGCAAAACCAACACGTAACCAAAATAATTTATTTAATTTTTTGTCTTTTTCACTCTTTTCAGTTTGATTTACAATAGGCTCAGAAGGTGGAAGATCTGATTGTTTAGAGTCAACAGGCTCGATTTCAGGAATATCTTTTGGTTCATCAAATTGTTCTTTCTTAGAATCATTAGGTTCAGGAGTTGGTTGTGATTTTTTCTTTTTGAATTTAGCCAAGTGAATTTCTAGCGTGATTCAATCAAGCCTCGTTTAAAATCTTTGGTAATCAATAGAGTCATAAATATAGGAAGAGTATAATTTAGTCACAAAAAAGCTTAGTTATGCCACTTGCTGGGATTGAGCTCCGTTATTTAGTTGAGCAGATAACAAAAGAGGTTCAAGATTATTATGTTAGTAACATATATGGAATTACAAAAGATAGTATTTTATTCAAATTACACCATACAGAAAAACCAGATCTTTACATGATGATTTCTACTTTTGGTGTTTGGTTAACATCAGTAAAGATAGATCAGATAGAACCAAATAGATTACAAAAAAGACTACGAAATGATCTCCTTAGACTAAAATTAAAAAAGATAGAACAGGTTGGTTCAGAAAGAGTTGCGTATTTTACTTTTGCAGGATTTGATAAAGAATTTGTAATAGTTGGAGAATTTTTTGGGGATGGAAATATTTTACTTTGTAATAACAAAATGAAAATTCTTGCATTACAGCACTCAATTGATGTTAAACATAGAAAATTAGGAGTTGGTTTGGAATACGTTCCACCACCAAATAATGGATTAGATATTTTTAATATCTCTGAATCAGATTTTGATGAATTAAAAACGTCTGATTTAACAGGAGCAAAATGGATTGGTAGAACTTTAGGATTGCCAAAGAAATATGCTGAAGGAATATTTGAAATTGCAAAAGTTGATTCAAAAAAGATCTGTAATGAATTTACTATTGAGGAAATAAAAAAAATCTATGAAACAACAAAAGAAGTTGTTACATATGTAGTCACTGGTAAACATGAGCCAATTATAATTCATAATGAAAAAACAGAAGTTCTACCAGTTAACTTAGGTAAATCTGGTCAAAATATCACTCAAGTGAATAGTTTCATTGAAGGTTTGGATATTGTTTTTACAGAAGATATTATAGAAAAAGGAAAGGCAGTCCAAACAAGTGGTTCTGAAAAAAAAGTTAAAGAACTTGAAAGTCAGATTAAGGAACAAGAAAAAGCAATTGAAATTGTTAAAGAAAAATCAAACTACATAACAAAAGTTGCAAATTTACTTTTTGAAATGATCTCAAAAGGTATTTTGTCAATAGAGGATCCCAGAACACAGGAAATGCTTGAAAATCACGATTCAAAGATTATCAAGGAGAAAGGGATTTCATTAATTGTAATCCACAACCAAAAAATTCAGATAAACTCTAAATCTTCATTACAGTCTATAGCATCTGTTTTATTTAATGAAGCAAAGCGTCAGTCAGGCGCAGTAAAATCAATTGAACAAATTAAAGAAAATACTTTGAAAAAACTAGAAAAGCTTCAAAATAAAACAGAATCAGAAAAAAATGAAGTTATTATTTCTGATATTAGGAAAAAAAATTGGTATGAAAGATACAGATGGTTTTTTACATCAGATGGATTACTAGCAATTGGTGGACGTGATGCTGCATCAAATTCTGCAGTCATAAGAAAGCATCTTGGAAAAAATGATAAAGTTTTTCACGGAGAGATTCATGGATCACCATTTTTTATTTTGAAAGATGCAGAAAATGCTCCTATCTCTAGTATGAATGAAGTTGCACATGCAACTTCTTGCTTTAGTAGAGCATGGAGAGAGGGAATGCAAGGGATGAAATCGTATTGGGTAAATCCAGAACAAGTGAAAAAATCAGCTCCTAGTGGGCAATTTCTTCCAAAAGGATCATTTACAATTGAAGGAAAAAGAAATTTTATTGGAGTTCCTTCATTGAAATTAGCAGTAGGTATCATTTCTCAGAATGATACCTATCTACTTACTAGTGGACCTGTAGAACCCATTAAGAAGAATTCTATATGTTATGCAATAATTGAGCCACATGGATCAGAGATGGTAGAAACAGCAAAGAAGATCAAGATAGAATTTTCTAAACTAGAAGAAGAAATTGTAAAAGATATTTCTATAGATGATTTTGTAAGAGTTCTGCCTGCAGGACAAAGTCAGATTAGAGAAGTTAGATTAGGTAATGCTTCATAAAAAAGAAAACAAAAGGACGTTTTTTGTTGATGCTATGTTAGGTAATATTGCAAAAAAATTACGATTATTAGGATATGATTCAAAGTATTTTTCATATATTGATGATGAAAAACTTATCAATATTGCAAAAAAAGAAAATAGGATAATTATTTCAAAAGATGAAAATCTAGTGAAAAAATCTCAGAAATTTGGAATTGAGTCTATATTCATTAGAAAAAACACTGAAATTGATCAGTTATGTGAGGTAGTTAGATATGCAGGTTTAAGGATATCTGAAATTAATGGTGATACTGCTAGGTGTCCCAAATGTAATTCATTAACTGTACATGTAGATAAAATATCTATAAAGGAAAAAATTCCAAGTAAAGTACGTGAACTAAATGAAAGATTTTGGAAATGTGAAAATTGTAGTAAAAT
This sequence comes from Candidatus Nitrosopumilus sp., assembly GCA_029864235.1. Lineage (GTDB taxonomy): Archaea > Thermoproteota > Nitrososphaeria > Nitrososphaerales > Nitrosopumilaceae > HKST03. Next base: position 15,689 of record JAOTTW010000004.1, on the reverse strand, counting down.
ATACTGGGAAGGTACACATATTAAAAATCTGCAAAAATTGGTAGGTAAGATTAATGAAAAATTACAATAACCTAACAGAAGAAGATGGAGTAATGTTAGTGAAAATTGCAAGAAATGCAGTAACAAAATATCTTAAAACAAATTTGAAACTAAATCTAGAAAAACAATTTAAAGAAGATTTTTCTTTTAATTCAGGTGTTTTTGTAACATTGAATAATCCTTTGGGATTAAGAGGTTGTATTGGTTATCCCCTTTCTGATAAGAAATTGTATGATGCATTAGAAGATGCAGCTATTGCAGCTGCAACAGAAGATCCAAGATTTCCCCCAGTAAAATCTGAAGAACTTGAATCAATTACATTTGAAGTGACTGTACTTACTCCTCCACAGAAAATTCTAGTAAATGAATCTAAAGAGTATTTTTCAAAGATAAAGGTGGGAAGAGATGGCCTAATTGTAAGAAACGGATTTAATTCTGGATTACTTTTACCTCAAGTACCAGTTGAATACAACTGGAATGAAAAGGAATTTCTTGAACATACGTGTGAGAAAGCTGGGTTACCAAAAGATTATTGGAAGGAATCTGATACAGAGATTCAAAAATTTGAAGGAATTGTTTTTAAAGAAGAAAAGCCAAATGGTCCAGTTATTCAAGAAAAGTTATAAGATTAGGGGATTTTGTATCAAGAGTGATTTTTTGCCCATTATGTAATAACTTAAATTCTTTATCAGTAACTGTTACAAGAGGAATATTTGCAAGAGCACACCCTGTTGCAACGGTAAGATCAGCTTTTTGACAAATCATTGCAAGAGGTGATGAATTGTTAGATTTGATAGAATAGATAGTATATGCACCAACACTGCTTCCAACACCATAAGGAAAAACTAGGATAGAGTTTTTGATTGATTTATTAAATAATTCATGGTTTTTGTCAGTAATTATTCCAGTTTTTTTGTCAACCGTGCCTAGAAAATTGATTGAGTTATTAGATTTAAGAACAGTTCCCTGAGCTTTTCCTTGAACTAGGATTTTTTTCATTTTGTTTCATCTTCAATTATCTGTGACAAAGGCTTTAGATTTACATCGACTCCATTTGAATTCTTTAGATAAAATGCACCTTTAATGCTGTTAGTAGTTACCGAATCTACATCATTTTTATTAATCAATGGAGAAAGACATGTACAACAATCAGAAAGGATTTCACATCCTGCTCTTTCAAGCTCATTTGTATAACCGATTTTTCTTGCTTGGTTCTTGACGGAACGTGGGCAAAATATCATACATCTCTTTTTGAATGAACGTCCTTTGAGTTTGATTGTAAGATCAGAAATTTCTTCTAGACCAAGTTGAGGGCTTCCAAGTGTAATTAAATCACCTTTTTCAGCAGTATTGAGTTCATCATGGATGTTTTGCATCTCTTTTTGATCAAAATCTACTTTTTCACAATCAGGATCTCCTTCGCCAAATACAAATTTTGCACATGTGCCAGATGTGCCCATTCCACCACATAATGCCTTACAACTGCGTCTGTCCATTTCTCTTATTCCTGAAATGTTTACAGAATTATTTCCTACTTTACCAGCAAAAAATCCAAGCATTCCATAAGTTAGCTCATTTGGATTATCCACTTTCATTTGAATTGTAAGATTTGGAGAGTCATCTTTTCGTAATGAAGAAAATGGACTTTTTCCAGTAATTGCACTTGCAAGTGCACTAAATGCACTTTCTTTGTTTGTTTTTAGATTATCAAAAGAGTTTGCGTAAATTGCTGCATTACTTTCTGCAAATGATACTTGGGTTCCTTCTTTTGGAATATCAAAAATTTCATATGGTATACAAGAAAATGATGGAGTAACTCCCATTTTTTCATATGAGTTTTTGATAGATAATTGTTTTAAGATAAAATTGTTATCTAGTTCATAATTTGAGACATTATCAATATCAAAACCCATTGGATTTAGAGTGGTTTTGACTTTAACCCTAGCATTATTACTTATACCTGCAAGAAATTCCTCTCCTGCATCACCAATGGTGTTATAATTTACACCTGAAAGATGGGCCCATTCTATAGGGATTAGTTTTTCTGCATCAGTTGCCTCTCCTGTTGCAACCAGTATTCTATAGGCCATTTGCAATACCTCACCTTGCTCACCCTTAAGTGCAGATTCTTCTTCTCTTGTTAGCTCCAATAGTTCTAATTGATTACTACAGATATAATACTTGTATGTAAAATCTCATGTGAAAATGGAAAAAATTCTACATGGAATGATGGATACTATGAATTCTGTAAAACCGCCTAGAATGACTGCATTAAGAGAACTTCATGAAGCAGAAACCGGAGGTCCTTTTAGTATTTTGATTGGTACAATTTTATCTGCAAGAACAAAGGATGAAAACACAACCAAAGTTATCAAGATATTATTTTCAAAATACAAAAATGCAAAAGCTCTTGCAAATGCCAGAGTAAAAGATGTTGAGAAAATTATTAAATCAATTGGTTTCTATCATGTAAAATCAAAAAGAATTATCGAGGTTGCAAAAATTATCGATTCAAAATACAAGGGAATAGTTCCAGATGATTTTAATAAATTAGTTGAATTGCCAGGAGTAGGAAGAAAAACTGCAAACTGTGTTCTAGTTTATGCATTTGAAAAGCCTGCAATACCTGTTGACGTTCATGTACATAGAATTTCAAATAGATTGGGTCTTGTAGAAACAAAAACACCTGAAGAAACAGAACAAGAATTAATGAAAAAAATTTCAAAAAAATACTGGATTGAAATCAATGATACATTTGTAATGTATGGTCAAAATATTTGTAAACCAATTTCGCCAATGTGTAAAGTGTGTAAGATAAAGAAAAGCTGTAAATTCTACAAAACTATGAACGCTTCTTAGTCAGATACAATATTCCAACTAAAACCCCAATTCCTGCTGCTATATAAAATGGAAACAATGCGAACATGTTCTTTGATGGATCACCTGAGAGAAATTCTACGATCATACTTCCAGAATTTACAGCAAGAGGGTCAGAATAGCTCTCCATTCCATGTACAGAGTACGAATTAAATGAAAATTTTCCAATATCAAGATTAGATACTACAATTCTTGCACCATTGTTTACAGTTAAACCTGCTCTTTCAGTGTAAGATGCGATTATTTTTGCTGATGGAAACCATCCACGCTCCAGACTACTATGAACTATAATGTATCCCTCTTTTAGAGTATTAACGGCTACCCAGAATTTTTTGTCTGGTTCAGCACCCATTCCAATTTCTATAAATCTGTCAGAATCTTTGTTATCATAAATTTTTAAAACTGCATTACCATCGGGGTTTGCATAGAGAAGATTATTGTCAATAGTTGCCTGCCAGCTTACTTCATGTATTTTATCCATTTGAACAACTACAATATCTCTTGAAATCTTGTTAAATTCCTCAGATGGAATTTCAATTGTTTCAATAATTAATGATGGATTCTTTAATTCTTGAGCAAATGCAGGAGATATAAAAAATCCTAAAAATAAAATTAGTGTAACTAGATATTTCACAATCTAATTCGTGTTAGAGTGAATAAATATCTAATCAACAAATGGGTGAGGATGGTCTAGTATTATCTTTGACACTTCAGGTCTTAAGATGAATTCAGAAGGCGCTTGACCATTTTGAATCATTTCTCGTAGTTTTGTTCCACTAATCTGTTCTTTTGCATCATCATTATGTGGACATGCTTTTGGATTTGTGTATGTCAAACATTTTCTGCAATAAAAAAATGCTGGAAAGAATACGGGTGTAATTTCTAATTCCGGAAAGTCATCAAAGATCTTTTGTGCTGCAAATGGATCATAAAAGTTTCCAACACCAGCATGATCTCTACCAATTATAATGTGTGTACAACCAAAGTTTTGTCTCATTATTGCGTGATGAATTGCTTCTTTTGGTCCAGCATATTTCATTTCAGTATGTAGAGTTCCCAATTGACATCGATTTGGTGGATAGTAATGTTTTATCATGGTTTCATAACATTTTACAATTACTTCATCAACAAAGTCACCTGATTTCTTCTTTCCAATAATTGGATTCACAAATACGCCGTCTCTTGTGGTAATTGATGTTTTTTGAAGCATTTCATGCGCTACATGGGGTGGATTTCTTGTTTGAAAAGCAACAATGGTATTCCATCCTGCTTTTAAGAATTCCTCCCTTGTCTGTAAAGGAGAAAGTCGGTATTTTCGGATTTCAGTCTCTTCTGGTCTTTGAACAAAGTCAATTTTTCCACCTATAAGATAATCCTGCATGGACATAGTCTTGGCTACACCTGGATGTGAAGAATCAGTCGTTCCATATACTCCCTTTACAGTTTTTTCTTTATCAAAAGTAAATACTTCATCTACACGCAAAATTGCAACCCCAATTCCTTGTGGGGTTTTTAATAGAACATCATGTGATTCTTTAATTTTTGAAGCAGTTACTTCATTGACATCTAAAACTATAGGAATCGTCCAAGCTAAATCATTTGCTAATCTGCCTTTAGAAACAACACTCTCAAAGTCTTGTTTTCCCAGAAATCCTTCTAGAGGGCTGAAAATTCCATCTGCAATATTTTCAACATCATTTGCTAGATCTTCAGTAATTTCAATAGAATGTAGTCCTGTTGTATTAGCTTTTGTTGTTCTGTTAATAAGACTTCCACCATGTGGTTTGATCAAGTGGTTTTTTGACATGTTAATCGACCCGTTTACGCTCTATATGAAGGCCACATTCTTTATGCACACCTTGCTCCCACCACCAACGACCAGCTCGAAGATCTTCGCCTGGTTTGATCGGTCTAGTACAAGGCTCACATCCAATACTTGGATATCCCTTGTCTAGAAGACTATTATATAGAATATTATTGTTTTTTATATAATTTTGAACATCATTCCAAGTCCAGTCAATAATTGGATTAATCTTTAAAATTCCTTTGTGTATTGTATCAATTTGGAAAATATTAACATCTTTTCTAACTTCAGTTTGTTCATGTCTTAATCCAGTAATCCAACCATCTAATGTACTTAACATTCTATTAATTGGATGAACTTTGCGAATTTCACAGCATAATTTTCTATTTTCTACACTTTCATAAAATAGATTCATTCCTTTTTTTAGGACCATATCTTCAACTTCTTTGGAATCAGGAAACAAAACCTCAATAGAAATGTTGTATTTTTTTCTCACCATATCTATAATGTCATAGGTTTCTTGTGGCAATCTACCAGTGTCTAATGTAAAGAATCTAAATTTTGGGTTAATCTTTAACATAATATCCATAATTACTGCATCTTCTGCTCCAAAACTAGATGCTTTAGCTACTTTTGGATGAAGATTATCAGATGCCCATTTAAGAGCTTCTTCAGCAGTCTTTATTTTTGCATTTAATTCATCTATTTGTTTCTGTGTGAATTTTGTCACAAAAGAAATTGAATGATTTGTTTTATATTGATTACCCGAAAGATTTATCCTAAATTATAAGCAAGTGTATTTAAAAAATAAAATATGAATGAGATTTCTTATGTTGTGGTTTTTCCAAATGAATTTTCAAAAAATAAAATTCCTCAATTAATTACTAATGTTAAGAAAATCCTTAAAATCAAAAATCAACAATTTAATTCGATAAAACGTGATGGGGATGTTATTTTAATTGATGCAAATGATCCAGTATTTTCTTCTTCGGCCATAAATTTACTTTTTGGAGTTGAAAAAGTTGCAATTGCAAGACAAATTAAAAACAACTTTCAAGACATTGTTTTAGAAATCACGTCAGTAGGAGGGAATTTACTTCTAAAAGGAGAAAAATTTTTAGTCAGAGTAGAAGGAATATCAAAAGGGTTTTTTACAAAAGATGTAGAGCTTTCAGCAACTTCATCAATCATTGAAAAAAAATCAAATTTAGATGCCAAGCCTGGAACCGAAGAGAATTATGATAAATTACTCTATACTTATCTTACGAAAAATTATGCTTATGTTTGTATTTTTTTAGATAGAGGATTGGGGGGTATTCCTTATCAATCACAAAATCAAAATACAATTTGTAGTGTTTATGATGAAATTTCTGCAATCTCTTGTTTTGAAACAATAAAACAAGGATTTAATTCAAAAATAATTGTATGTTATAGACAAAAGTCTGAATTAACTAATTTAGTCAAAATGATTAATCAAATTATTCCAAGATTAGTTAGAGAGAAGATTGATATTGAATTTTTTCATATAAAAAATACTGGTTCAGGAATCAAAAACTATCTATCATTTGTAAACTCCGTTTTAGAGATAATGATTTATCTAGCGAAGAAAAACAAGATTAATCATGTGTCTATTGCACTGTCTTCTCTGATATTTGCAGTGAATTTTATAGATAATTCTATTAAGCAGGTATTTGAAAATAATTTGTTTCCAATTACTCCTATAAGTGGCATTGATTCTAATTTATTTGAAGATGCAAGAGAAATTGGATTAGAAAAGAATTTTCCAAAAATAAAAAAATTGATTTTAATTAATACAGATAAAATGGTAAATTTTTCAAGTAAAAATGTGGATGACGCTATAAAATCTAAGAGACTAGTTAGTATCAAAGTTGGACCAAATAATGTTCATGATATTCTTGATGCATTAGATGAAAATCATTGAGAATTTAAACGGCATTTATTGGTTTTATGTATGTACAAAATAGGTGAGTTCATCTATCCTTGGGGAAGTGGTCATTACTCTAGAATGATGAGACTAAATTGCGTTTTAGCAGATCATATCAAAGAAGATTTTGAGATTCATTACGCTAGTAAGGATCATGTTTACAAAAAATTGAAAGAAAAATTTCCAAACAATAGGAAACAAATTCATGAAATTTTGATGCCAACCCCAATTGATGGAAAATTTGGTCCCAGTATTTCATTATCTATGATCAATTTGTTATTGCCAATATCTCAAAATCCTCCTCTTGTGAAACAAATTGCAAGTTATTTGAGGCAGGAAAGAAAATTGTATGATACTGAGAAATTTGATCTTGTAATTAATGATGGTGATATGGGTTCTAATATTTTAGCTAAAAATCGTAATATTCCAAGTTTGTTTATAACAAATCAGTTCATGCCAAAACTATACAAATCAAGATCTTATTTTTATCCAGCATTAAATTTTATTGCAAAACAAATAGCAAAGGCTTCAAAAATTCTTGTGGCAGATTCTCCACCTCCATACACTTTATGTGAATATAATCTAAATTTTACAAAAGAGGTTAAATCTAAAGTAAAATATGTTGGACATTTTATAAGTTCAAAAGAAATTTATAAAAAATCATCATCGGATCTTGAAAAATTAATTCAGAATTCTGAATTTGGTTATTGGATGAGAACTGGAAACAAATCAACAAATGATGGAACTGGTCAAAGATATGAAGATGTTTTTCATGATGAACAAATGAAAAATGAAAAGAGAATCGTATCACATGCAAGAAATAATTCATCTATAGATTCTGTAATTGGAAAAGATGGTAAAAAATATTTAGTGTCTGATGCACTAGAAAAAAAGATAGATTGGATTCAGATAGATATTGGTTTTCTATCTGAACAAGAAAAAGAAACCGTGTTAAATCTTTGTAAATATTCAGTTGTTAATGGATCTCATACTGTTATGGGAGAGATTCTAGGTGGAAAATCTAAACCAGTAATCGGAATACCAATTTATGATGAACATACAAACAACATAAAATGGGCTGAGGAAAAAAATCTCGGAGTTTTGGCTATAAAACCGAAACAAGTAATCAAGGCAATATCAAAAATCAAAGATAATTACAATAAATTTGAGGAAAATTTGATTGAATTTTCAAAGAATTTTACTCCTAATGGAGCAGAAAATTCTGCAAGAATATCAGCCGAAACTCTTGAAGAAAAGAGATAAAACGTAATTTTGTGAACTTTTTTGTATCTGGCACGTGGGATGTTCGATGGGCGAACTGACCGCAAGGGATGACGATAAAATCCGCGTGTCAGATATAGTCGATCAAATCATAATGTGGGAACGCTTTTATGGAAAAAATTAGGGCAAACAACAGTGCCTAACTGTCCTGAATGTACTGCAAGAGAGAAAAAGAAAATTCAAGCAAAGTATGAAGCAGAAACCCTAGAAGAGGACAGAGGCAGGGATGATTTATTCAAGTTATTTGATGAAATAGATATTCCTATGAAATTAGATAGTGCAACCAAACATTTCATTTGTAAGAGATGTGGATTGTATGCAACAAGAGAACAGGTTTCAGATATTAGATACAAACTTAATCAAAGAGAGAAAACACGTGAAGACAAGCAAGATGATTACCTAGAATGGTGGCAAAAAAGCAAAAAAGAAAAACAAGAAAATTAGTGGTATTTTATGGCAAAAAAGAAAGATGATATTCCTGATTGGGTTACAGATGAGATTCAAAATGCAAAATTCCAAAAGCCTGAAGAACTAAAGAGATCTGGATACATTCTTGAGATTTATGATTCTGATAATAAAATAGACGCTCAATTGTATGATCCGGTTGAAGATGGTAGACATATTGTTACTATGGACTTGCCAAAAAAAATCAAGATGTCAGACCTAGAAAAAGGAGTTGTGTACGAGTTTACTTTTGATCAACACAAGGCCCCATTAAGCAAAAAAGTTTCAGAATATCTTCAAAAAGAAAAAGAGATAGACATGAATGCAATCTATCAGTTTGAGTTAAAGTCTATGGAGTTACTAGATGTTGGTTCTAGTGAATCTATAGATGACGATATAGATGAATAGTATTACTTGTTATTTTTAGAATCTAATTGCTTTTTAAAAGTCGAGCCCAGGATTGGGTTTATAAGATATGGAAATGTATTTTTTATCCATACAGCTCCACGAACTACAGATGGTACAATAATTTCTAATCGTGGGGAGCTTGCTGCTCTTAAGACAGCTTTTGCAACAATTTTTTTGCTAAGAGATATTGGAGAGTACTTTGGCATTTTTTTAAATGAAGGATGATCAAAAAAGTCTGTTCTAACCATAATAGGGCTAACTACAGTTATACCAACACCAGTTCCCTTTAGCTCATACTTTAATCCCTCGGAGAATCCCAATATGGCAAACTTGGAAGCACAATAAGATGCAATTCCGGGCAGTCCAAAACTAGCTGCAACTGAAGCAACATTGACAATATGACCCGATTTGTTCTTGATCATTGAAGGGAGAAAATTTTTGATGAAATAGACCATGCCAAAATAATTTGTCGTCATTTGTGATTCAATTTCTTCTGTTGTTAAATCTGAAACATAACCATAGATTGCAAATCCAGCGTTATTGATTAAGACATCAACATGTCCAAATTTTTCAAGAACATCTTTGGACATTTTTGATACTTGAGATTTGTTTGAGACGTCACACGGACAGATCAAAGTTGTTATATTGAATTTCTGTAGCTCTTTTTGGAGTTCATCGAGTTTTTGTTTTCTTCGTGCAACTAGAATTATTTGAGAGCCTTTTTTTGCAAATTCTATTGCAGTTTCTCTTCCAATACCTGATGATGCTCCTGTAATTAATACAACCTTATCTTTAAAATCCACAAATTAAAAAACTTGTTTTAAAATAAAGTGGTTTCTATAGAAGTTTTTTACCGTGTAAACAAGGAATTTAGGCTAAAATTTGCATATTTAAAAAAATTAGATGGTTTGTTTTAATTTTTCTATAATCAAATATGGAGTAAAAATATTTTTCATCAAATTTCTATGGTATCTTGGGTTTTGATATCTTACTCAAAGCCAGCTTAACTAGTAAAAGCCAAGTAATTGCTATGGGTACATAGTATGTTGCAATCCTCCATCCAATAACAGCATCCCAAGCTACTGTTCCTTTAGGGATCTCAAGATTGAATGGATCCAAATCATTCAGATATGCAACAATGCCAAATTCTGCCAGCCCAGAGCCTCCAATAGTAATAGGCAAGTTCCCAATTGCGTTTGCCCCCATTACTGCCATGATTGAATCAAATATGCTTATCACATATCCGGTTCCAAATGCAATTATCATAAACGAAATTCCATAAAATGACCATGAGGTAAGAGATAACAAAAATGATACTGTAAAAACTTTTTTTGACTCTGTGGTTCTGAGATTTTTTCTGCTCATCATACATACTTCTTCCATCCAGGTGTTAGTCTGCTCAATGTATTTTACACCTTTTTCTTTACCAAATCTTTTTACAAGTTTAGAAAATACTGCAGGAACTTGAAATGTTTTCTTTGATGACAAGAAGAACAAAACTAGCCATAATGATGTTACGGTAATGCTGGTCCCTAAAATTACTCCTGCCACTACATAAGCGCCATGTATCAATGCAACTACTCCTGCCATTATTGATAACAAGCCTCCAGCAAAGACTTCAGTTACTATATCCATAATTGCTATCCAAGTAGACTTTGAAGGTGGTACACCTTTTTTATGAAGATAATAAATTACGATAAATTCTGCACCTACAAACATCGGAGTAGTAAATTTAATGAATTCACTTCCTACTCTTACACCAGTTAATTTCAAAACAGAATCAAATTTTCCAAGATACCTTTGAGCAATATATGCAAATTTTATCCCTTGAAGACCAAGCTTAATCATCATGGCGATAACAGCGCCAACAAATGGAATAATTCCAATTGCCAAAACATCTTGTAGTTTAATATCAAATTGAATTGCTATTACAAAAATTGGAATTAAAGTGGCAGGAATTACAATGATTCTCCAATTCATTTAATAATTTTTTCACAGATACAAATATGAAAGTTGAGTAACCATTTCTGATGTGATTTATTTATGCCTAAAATTATGCAAAAAATTTTGGAAAAAGGATGTAAAATTCTAGTTAATTTGATTATTTCAGAGTTTTTTTATGTTCGTAATAATAAGTGCATTAATTCAAAATCAGACCGCTTTCTAAATAATTTATAACTAAATTCTTTAGATTAAAGAAGATATTATTTTTAATAAAAATTTGTATGTAATTTGATTAATTAAAGATTAAATTGAATTTTAATATAAATGTGATTTTCATTTTGAATTTAATCTTAATTTTTTATAATCTAACTAGCTTGAAATATAAGCAAATAAAGAAAATTCAGAGAAGATTGAAAACAATTTTCATTTCTGGAACTGCAGGTTCAGGAAAATCTCTTCTTACATCAAAATTAAATGAGTATTATACAAAGAATGGTGTATTTACAGCAGTTTTGAATTTAGATCCAGGTGTTGAAAATTTACCATATACATGTGATATTGACGTTAGAGATTATGTAGATATTGTATCAATCATGAAACAGTATGATCTAGGACCAAATGGTGCACTAATTATGGCAAATGATATTATCGCTTCAAAGATTGATGACATTCAAAATGAAGTTAACAGAGTCAATCCAGACTATCTAATAGTTGATACTCCAGGTCAGATTGAATTGTTTGCATATCGCTCTAGTGGGAAATTTCTTGTAGAAAATATTACATCTGAAGATAAGACAAACATATTTCTATTTGATGGAGCATTAATTACAACTCCGGTAAATTTTGTATCAATTGCACTATTAGCGACATCAATAAGATTACGTTTGAATTTACCAACAATTAATGTAGTTACCAAAACAGATTTGATTGGGTCAAAGCTTAAAGATATTCTTCAATGGTCTAGTAATCTTAGAACACTTGAGAATGCAATCGCTAATGAATCAGATGGTGAAATCTATTCATTAACTACAAATATTTTGCGAGGATTAAACTTGGGTGGATTTGCACAGGGATTATTTCCTATTTCAAATGTAACAGGTGATGGATTAGTGAATTTAGAAGGAGCATTAAGTAGAATTCTTAACTTGGGTGAAGAGGTAGAAGACTAAATGGCATCAAAAATTACTGTTAAAGCGCCATCATCTACTGCAAATTTGGGTCCTGGATTTGATGTGTTTGGATTGGCAGTTAATGCATTTTTTGATGAGGTTACTTTAACAAAAAAGAGGCAAAAAGGAATCACTATTCTTACTGAAGATGATATTCCAACAAATCCTGAAAATAATACTGCAGGATTAGTTATAAAAAATATGATGAAAGAATTCAAAATAAAAGATGGAATTGAAATCAAAATAAAAAAAGGGGTTCCTGCGGGATTCGGAATGGGTAGTAGTGCAGCATCAGCTGCTGCTGCTGTAGTTGGATTTGATAAGTTGTATAGATTAAAGCTTGATGAAAAATTACTTGTAGAATTTGCAGGATTTGGGGAGAAAGCAAGTGCAGGTTCCATTCATTATGATAATGTTGCAGCATCGGTACTAGGTGGGTTTGTAATAGTAAAAACAAATCCACTAAGTATAGTTAAAGTTGAACCACCAACCAACCTAAGAATGTGTATTGCTGTACCAAAATTACAAGTTCCTAAAAAGAAGACCAAAGTTTCAAGAGGAGTAATACCTAAGAAGATAAATTTTATCGACAGTGTTTTGAATCTATCAAATGCTGCTACAATCGTTGCGGGTTTTATGAAAAAAGATCCTGAGTTAATTGGAAGTTCAATAAAGGATGTAATTGTAGAGCCTGCAAGGCAGCATTTGATTCCTGGATTTGCTAAAGTGAAAGAAAATGCACTCAAAGCAGGAGCGCTTGGCGTAACTATTAGTGGAGCAGGGCCTTCAATCATAGCATTTTCAAATAGCTCAGCTGATTTAAAAAAAATCTGTGTGGCAATGACAAAAGGGTTTTCAGTAGCTAACACTAAATGTTTAACTATTATTTGTAAATCAAGTAAAGGTGCAATACAAAAAATAAAATGAGTTGAAGGAAGGTTTTTGAAAAAAGCGGTAATTGTTTTTAGTGGAGGAATAGATTCAGTTTGCTCAACAATGTTTTTAAAATCAAAATATGAATTATATGGAATTTCATTTTCTTATGGTCAAAAGGCAAATAGAGAAATTATTGCAGCTAAGACATTTGCAAAAAAACTAAAACTAAAAGAACATAAAATTATCAATATTGGTTTTATGAAAAGTCTTTATGGTAATTCTAATGTCTTAACAAGTAAAAAAAGAAAAATTCCAAGTAGATTTGATTATTCAATAGTAGTACCAATTAGAAATGCAGTTTTTCTTTCTATAGCAAGTGCGTGGGCATATACTTTGAATGCATCCATTGTAGCATATGGAGCACATACTGGCGATAAACATTATCCTGATTGTAGACCAATATTTACAAAAAAATTAGAAACAGCATTCAATTTAGGTGAAAATGATGGAATAAATGCAGGTTTACGAAAAAAAATCAAAATATGGTCACCTTATCGTGAGGGTTTATCCAAAAGCGATTTATTAAAAACTGGAATCAAAAGTTTGAATGACTCTATATTTGATACATGGAGTTGTTATTCTAGTAAAATATTTCATTGTGGTATTTGTGAATCATGTAATAATAGAAAAATGGCATTTTTTAAGGCTGGCATTACAGATAAAACAAGATATCTAAAATAATTCTAGTATTTGTTTCCAAGAATACTTTTTTTAAAAATTAGACTTCGAATTACCATATACCAAATAAAGAAGATTGCACCAACAATTCCCATAAAGACCCAATTTTGTATATCAGGAGTAAGACCTTCAAATGAATTTGTTATTTCTCGTGAAACTAGCATTGAAACGGCAATAATAATTCCAAATTCAATTGCATACCATGTCCAATTAGGCCATGATTCCTTTGGAACATGAACATTAGGGTGTGCTCCCATAAATCTATCAAAAAGAATGATTATTTAATTTTTGAGTATTTTATAGTGAATTTTCAGAAGATCTACTTTTAATCATAGCCATAATGCTCTCTTTTTCTTCTTTGTTTTCATAAATTCCTCTATATGCAGATGATGAAAGTGTTGCATCATTTCTTACTCCACGCATCTTCATGCACAGATGTTCTGCATCAGCTAAAACAACTACACCCTTTACCCCCTGAGCATATAATTCATCAGCAATATTCTTTGTAAGTCTTTCTTGAATTTGAAGTCTCTTTGAGAATTTTTCGACTAATCTTACTAGTTTTGATATTCCAAAAACCCTTCCATTTGGTGAATAAGCAATGTGTATCTTTCCAAAAAATGGTAACATATGATGTTCACACATTGAATAAAATTGAATATTTCGTGCAACAACTACATCTGAATCCTCTGAAAACTGAACAGATAGTTCAGAATCAGATTCATATCCTTCAAAAATTTCTTTATACATATTTGCTATTCTTTCAGGAGTATCTCTTAGTCCTTCTCTAGTGGGATCCTCGCCAATTTCAATAATTAATTCCCTGACGAGTTTTTTTACACGTTCTTTATTCATTTAATGATTTCAAAGATTCTTGCTAGTATTTGAACTTAATCTGTTTTTTGGTCAGATAGCACCTATGGAGCACCAATCAATTTGTGAAGTTGTGGTACTACTTTTACATCAATATAAACTGGATAAACTATATCATATAATTTCATAAGTAAATCCAAGGAGGGTTCTTCTATTCCAAAAGTTGGTTGGATGATAAAGCCATTAATTTCTTCTTTTGAAATAGTATTAAAGATTTTATCAATTAGAAATTTAAAATCTTTTAATTTAGTTTTAGCACTTACAACTATTTTGATGTAAGTAGTTTTTTTAGAAGATATGGATAATTCTAGACATTTAATTGCATTTTCAATTAATGTTTCATAATGTTGAGAATCAACAAAATCAGAATCTCTTGTCTTAAACTCTATTTTTACAATATCAATAAATGGCAATACAATACAAAATCTGTTTGAATCAAAACAGGATGATTCGAGATATGTAGGAATTTTTTTTGATTGAACATGTTCTGCAAGTTTAGCTACTGCATTATGTTGGATTAATGGGTCTCCACCAGTAAAATTAACTTTGAATGTTTTATCTTTAAGATTACTATCAATTAGTTTATATGCTTCCTCAATAGAATATCCATTTCCTGAATCAAGAGGCAAAGATTCTTTGGTATCACAATAAAAACAGGTAAATGGACATCCAGCTAATCTTACAAAAAGTGTCTTTGTACCAAAAAGTATTCCTTCACCTTCAATTGAAGTAAATATCTCAAATAATCTAACTTTCAATAAATTCCTGAAATTGTTTTCATTATTTATTTAATAAGTTTTGTTAATGCATGACTGGTTGTTTTGTGTAGAATAATCCAGAAATAAAGAACACAACTCCTAAAATTCCAATCAGACTTCCAACAAACTCCACAGTATTTTGCATTTCACCTTCTAGAGGAGCCCAAAGCCATGCCATAAGGGCACCAACTATAATCATTGGAATACCTACTCCAATAGAAATTACCTTAGAGGTCATGCTCAACTCTATTTTGAAAATGTATATGAAGTTTATGATAATCTAAGGGGAATTAAGTAATCTCTTTGAGTTGATTTAGTAAATTCCCAATTTGTATATTTGCTTGTTCAAATTTGTCATTAGATAGAATCAGTTTGATTTTTTGTAAATCTTTTTTTGCATCTTTTATAACTTCAGGTTCTACCTGGTTCATTTGTGATAATCTAGATAGGATTTTTTCTATTTGTATAATTTTTGACTCCAATCTATCATTTTTTGTTAGTTCAAACTCTTTCTTAATAGAAATAATTTTTCG